>MVQW01000061.1 GCA_002067265.1 Methanomethylovorans sp. PtaU1.Bin073
ATTAATAACAAGAAAAAATATGAAAACTACTTAGAACAAATAATCGGTTTGCGCAGAGCACTCATTAACGAAAATCATCTGTTCAATGAGTATTCTGCGCTTGGATGTATTTTTAATTCATGCTTATTTGACCATAAAGGCATCAAAAAAGAAACAGCCTTTATCAGATTTTCTTCCGTTTCATGAATCCTACAAACACAGCACCTGAAGCTAGCAGGACTAACAATGCACCTACAATATCAGCACCAGAGAGGCTTATTGAAGAAGAATCGGGTTTATTTTCCACTTTCTCCGTGGTCATCTCATACCCTTCAACATAATTGTCTTCTGTGGTTTTCATTACAGGCTCCTGCTCAGCCAGAGTGCCAACACCTGCATCTGACTGTTCACTCTGGTTACCACTTCCAGATTCCTTTACATTAGCTGTTCCGGTAGAACTACCCCCTCCGGATTTTGTATTATCATCCGAGGATTCCAACTGTACATTATCACTGCTGGTAGCTTCTTCTTCAATTCTGAGGAATTCCTCAAGCTGACTCTCGCTTACTACACCCAAAGTGGAGGCAATACCTGACACGAATTCATTATTCAGCAGGTTGCCACAGGTATGATGACAGCATGTGACTCCGTTATCGACAACAGATTCAATGTAATCCTGCACAAGACTCTTCAGCACCTCTTCAGATGGTTCCCAATTACCTTTCCTGACAGTTTCAATCATCCTGGCAGTCATAGCCTGATATGCATATGCATTGTTGTTCTTTATCCATTCACTCAGTTCGGCATCACCCATATATGTCTCATAGACCTTATCCCACACATCGTCGCTTATGAGCTCGGAATCCAAAGCTTCCCATCCCCAGAGATTTTCCAGGAAACTCTCCATCTCTTTAGCACCTTCAAAACCATGCTCCTGCATTCCACTTATCCAGGTAGGATTAAAGTATCTCGCATAGAGTTCATTTGCAATGTAGGTTTGAAGTGTTTCTATTTCCAGGTCGTCAAGATCTTGCAGGTTCACTACATACGTATCCGGAGCAGTGCCAGATATATACGTGATAGCATTGTATAATCCACCCATATACTGATAGAAATCATCTGTATCCAGTGAACCGTACGTACTCGAACTCCTGCTGTGGAAAATAGCTTGTGTTCCATTAAGGTTGCTTTCAAAGATCAAAGAATTGTCTAAGTCTATTAACTTGCCGGTTTGCTGCTCAATGTAATCAGCTATAGTTTGCCCCCAGATATTTTCTCCGTAAACATAACTCATCTTGTTGATGTACAATTCTGCAAGTTCTGTGCTATTATTCCATGTATCGCTTGCAGATGCTGCATTAGCCATGCCGGTTCCATAGGCTCCGTCAGCTGGACCAAATACCCTGAACAGTGCAATATCAAGAGAGAGGTTTCCGTCCTGAACTGTCTCATTAAGTACTGCCTGCAAAGCATCTGTATTTATGCGTACATAGTTATCCTGTTCTTCCTGCTCGTAAGCAAGCCTGACAGCCTGGTCAATGAGTTCCACCTTCATGGGGAAAGTATCTCTGTAGAGACCAGAGATCTGTACTATTATATCTATGCGAGGTCTTCCCAGTTCTGATGAATTCATTAGTTGGATACCCGTAACTTCATTACCATCATCCCATACAGGCTCTACACCAAGGAGGTATAATATCTGAGATTCCATTATGCCTTCATGACGTGTTGATTCTCCTGCCCAGAGTATGTATCCTACCTTATTTGGATATTCACCATTCTCTGTATAGTATTCCGCAAGCCACTGATCAACAAGAGCCTTGCCTTCCTCCCATGCCTGCTTTGTTGGAAGTAGCTGTTCATCGAAAGCATAGAAGTTCCTGCCAGATGGAAGTGTTTCAGGACGAAGTACCGGATCTCCTCCGATATTTGCTTCGATATATTCTCCATCCATAGCCCTAAGTATCTGTTTTATCTCATTATCTGACTCAGAGAGCAACTCTGTATAATTGAGTGCAGTATTCAGTTGGCCGTCTATATCTGTGGAAGTAGTACCCAACACCTGCATTTGAGCATCACCGTAACTCATATTCTCAAGCAAAACTTTTGAAAGCAGTTCAATTGATGCATTTTCCGAATTATTATATCCTGCAACCATTGTGGAGAAATCATCACCTAGCATGGAGTTGACCATTCCTACAAGCTCATCTCCCTGCGGAGATTCCCCAAGTACATGCAAACCGTAAGGCATCGACTGACCTTTGAGATCAGACAAAACATCATCAACTTCATCCAGGAAATCATCAATGGTCTCGTTATCCTGCGCCAGCGTCATATTTACTTGTTCATCAATTCCCAGGTCAATCACCAGATCAATGATCTCCTGCAAATGAGACTGCTTCAAAGATTCTGACTCTGTGCTGGATGTCTGATAAGTAGTTATCTCACTGCTAAGTACACTGTAATTACCATATAGGCCAGCAGATATAACAGGTGGTATCAAGTGATCGATAATAACTGCATTGCCTCTGCGCTTGGCCTGCATACCTTCTCCCATACCATCCATTACATAAGGGTATATCACAGGTATGTCCCCTGTCATGATTGCAGGCCATTCCTCACTAAGGAGACAGAAGTCCTTTCCGGGCAGCCATTCAACAGTCCCATGACGACCCATATTAACCATTACATCTGCTCCATATTCATGTTGCAGCCACAGATAGAAAGCTATGTACTGGTGATGTGGAGGCAGCTCTGAATCATGATATAATACCTCATTATTCTCCAGCCATCCCCTTGTGGGCTGCGGTGCAAGGATAACATCATCGCTGACTTCTATCTTCGGGATCACAATGTACTTTTTGCCATTGTCAGCTGTGTAGACCATGACATCCCCAGGTGCTTCGCCCCAGACAGATGTAACTTCTTCTCTTCTTTCTTCAGGCAGGTCATCAAACCATGCTTCATAAGTAGCCTGAGGAATAAGCTCAACACTGCCGTTCTCTACAAGTCTTTCAAGTTCTCCCGGAGCCCAGCCTCCAACATTAGTACCCTGATGTACAATCATATCTACCAGTTCAGTTTCATTGGGTATCTTGCTTGAATCCACATTATATCCTGCATCTTCCATGGCTACCAGCAGGTTGCTTATACTGGGCACAACTTCAAGATACGATGCACCGATGTTGTCTTTTCCTCCTCCGTGGTTGTAATAGATAATGGCTACTTTCTTGTCTGCTTCGTCCTTTTCTCCAAGCTCAGCCTGGGCTAAAGTGCGGTTTGTCAGCCACTCCACCTGCGAGGGTTCAGAGGCATAAATTTCCGTACCTGACAAGGTATCATTTTCCTCGGCAGCTATCATAATCGGATCAATGAGCCCCATGGTCTCGGGACCATAAAGCCTGAGCATATATTGCACCGGGATCGGAGTAGTAGTATTCTTCCATTCTTCCAGATCCATGTAACCGTTTAAGACACCATTAATAACAGGCACATTCAACTTGTCGATGTCAAAATAATTGCCACGGTAAAGGAACGATATGACCACATCTACCTTACTGTCAGCACTGTGATTAAGGAAATCGTCCATGGGATCAGTTGAAGAACCATAACATGCAACTACATTGGCACCCCTTGCTTCAAATCCTTCGATAAGCGTGTTCACAGGTTCCATATCAAGGGGATAGTAAGACTTGTAGAATGCAATACCTATAGTAGGAGCAGCGGCATCGAAGCTGTGCCCATCTGTCCGATTGGCATACCATTGGAAGTATTCACTGCTACTGTTAGTGAATAAATTCATAGATGTACCTGTCAAAGAAGGATGATATATGGCACCTTCAGGAGGACCAATAGGTTCCTGTACATCCAGATCTGTCCTTCCGTAGTATTCAGTAGCAAGATAGAAAATAAGATTATCAAAATTCTCATCATTAGAAGCGCCGTTTAGCCAATAATCCTGGAGGTATGACTTAAAAGATTCCTCATCAGTGAAACTGGATGGAATGAAAGGTATGCTTTCATTAAGGTATGTATTATATCCAATCACCACACAACCATTTGCAATGGCAGCATTAACTTTCTCCTGAAGTTTGTAAGCTGTCTGAGTAAACATGTTGACATAAATGATATCCATCTGGCTAAGATCCTCATTACCACTGATTTTGTCTGCAAGATAGTAACTGGCTGTGATGTTCAGGTTGGAGTTGCCGTTTACACGTGAGACAAAATTAGCAAGTTGTGCATCGTGGCTAGAATATCCCGTTATTATAGCTACGTTCAAATGTGGTGCATTGGATAAGTCAGTATTTGAGGCAGTGTATATCTCCTTAAAAAGAACCACATTCACATCAGCCCTGCCTTCGCCTGTTTTGGATATAGTCTTGCCGGATATAGTTGCTTTTTTCAGCGTACTTGCGCTGTCCAGCAGAGTAAGTATGGCTTCATGATCAACATCATCGTTCTTTCTCATAGAAAGGCTTAAGTCTGCTAAAGATTGGCCATCCTGTATGGTGATGCTTGTAACATTCGTGAGCCACATGCCACTCATTGCACTACTGTAAATAACCGACTTCAGAACGTAATTTCCACCAGGTATTCCGGTGAAAGCAAAGTTTCCATATTGATCACTGGTTGTATTGGCATAGAAACTGCCATCTTCGCGGGTGAGCACAATATCAACGTCTGTCCTGTTCTCACCCGTTTTTGAAACAGTCTTTCCTGATACTGTTGCAGTTTGAAGCGCAGATAGAATTTCTTCGTGGTCAATATCATCGTTCTTCCTCATTGAAAGATTAAGATCAAAAACTGATTGACCACTTTCTATGTTAACATCAGTCACATTAGTGAGCCACATGCCACCCATTGCAGAACTGTAAACCACAGATTTGATAACATAATTACCATTTGGAACATCTGTAAATGCGAAGTTACCGTCTGCATCACTTGTGACGTTGCTCACAAAAATCAGATTGGTTTCTAAGCTGTCTGTGGTATTATTGTCACCTGGCGCAGCCATAGATAATGGCAATATTAAGATCACAGTACATAATACTGCGATCAAAATTCCAAGTGTTTTTTCTTTCTTGATATTTCTGATTGCTGTTTTCAAACAAACCACCATCTTTGGTTCACGATTAAGATTGATTAAAGCCTAAATGGAATAAACAATGTTTATTGAATACAATAATAGATCCACTTCATTACATAATAGAATAGACTTTAATCCAAATAGATGTTATGAATATAACCAAGTTATAGGCATTATATATAGATATCTATTTGCATTTTAGATAATAAATAAAATGAATAGCTATACAAGAATAAGATAAATGAGTAGTAAGGATCTTGGATGAAATGCTAAAGGATAATAAGAAATTCAGTAATTAACAAAATGTGAAAAATTAATATAGTTAGTTTAAGTGTAAAAAAATGGACAACCTTGCAATAGATGCAAGGTTGTGTAAACCAATAATTCTTTACCAGATAGCTATCTGCTATATATTTTCACATTTTCTTCTTCCTCATGAATCCAAGGAATACTGCTCCTGCTGCTACCACGACCAAGACAAAAGCTACTATGTCTGAACCAGAGAACGTAGGAGTACTGCTAGTTTCAGGTTTAGAAACTGTTTCCTTTGTC
>MVQW01000062.1 GCA_002067265.1 Methanomethylovorans sp. PtaU1.Bin073
GCGGACGTAAATGCCACTTCGGACCTCTTTATAGGACGATCCTCTTCCAGCAATATAAGCCTGCCATCATAGCACCTAGAGTTCATTGAAACATAAAGCTTTTCTCCCTGTTCCCATGCCCTTATGAAAAGAGATGTGCCCAGCATTCCCATAGACCTAAAAGAAGTCTTAAAATCCTTGTAACCCAGCCTGACGGTCTGGGCGTACTTGATACCCATTGCCACTTCCATGAAGACAAAGATATACCGATACATCATCATGGCTATCTCTATGAAAGAATCCGGGAAACGTGTTGCTTTCAGTACGGAGAAAAGCTCAATCATAGGAGTTGAAAGCGAGAGGAAAAAAAGGCAAGACATGCCGCTGATGGTTCTGGCAAGCACTAAGAAAGCCATGTTAAGACCGCCAACGGTAACAGCAAATCTGTGGCTGAATATATCAAAACCAAAAACTTCACTGCCGGCTCCTGAAAAGAAAGCAATGATCGCAGCGCTTACCATAACAAATCCTGCAGGTGCAGCAAGAATTTTAAAGTAGAACTTTGCAGGCACCTTGCTGAAATGAATCGTTGCAATGCTCATGCAGAGGGCTATAATAAAAGGTGTGACAGGAGAATTGGAAGAAACACCCATAATTATCCCGAAAGCTGTTATGGCGATTTTGAGCCAGTTGTTCTTTTCTCGCAGGGGACTGTTAAGGGCGTAATCATCCAGCATTTGAGTCATAATGTTTCCTGCTCTACCTCTTTTTTTAAATCAAGCAAATTTGTTTTTATAAAAAAGCTCCATTCTAAGGAAGATTAAAAGTCATATTAGATAAGAGTTCCGTTTTATCATGGCAACTTTAAAGCATGAGAATTAGACTTAAGATGCCCACAAATATATTCAAAAAAGGGCTTCACATGAAGCCCATTACTGCCCTGCTTTGTTCTTTCCCCTATAGTAGCCAAAGAAGTATCCTATAACTAAGGCACCGATTGCCGCCTGAAGAGCAAAGAGCAGGCTTTCGATCTCGCCGCTTGGTGGTTCAAAGGTAGGAAGCCCGGGATCCCAAGGTTCGTAATTAGGATCAATGGAAGTTATTACATTCTCTGCCTCCCCATCTGCTCCGCCAAACTCTGCATCAGGATGTGCTGCTATTCCGTAGAAGAACTGCACTACAAAAAGAAGCACAATTGCACCTACAATATACTCCAGCTTCATGCCATAGCCCCCTTTAGCTTGTTCACTGCATCTGATGTGAGAACCTGTAGATTTACAAGTACGTCACTCTTGACCTGAACCACATACTTCATAATAAGAGCTGTGAGCGCACCTTCCATGATAGCAAGCGGAACCTGAGTAGTGGCAAAAACCGCTCCAAAAGCAGCAAAAGAAGATAGGAAACCTGATAAAGTGAGGGCTCCACCTGTAGGGAAAGCCAAAGCAAGCTCAACAGAGGTTGTCACATAAGTCACCCAGTCAGCTATTGCTGTTGCAAGGAATATGTTTAGATAAAAGTTCATATTCATTTTTGCAGCTGCCTTATAGAAGGCATAAGCCACAAAAGGACCTACTATACCCATAGATGCTACATTAGCACCAAGTGTACTGATACCGCCGTGGGCAAGGAAGAGGGCTTGATAAATTAGAACGATCAAACCAAGCACAGAAGTTATTGCGGGGCCGAAAAGTACTGCTGCCATACCTGTACCTGTGGGATGGGAGCAACTTCCGGTCACTGATGGAAGCTTTAATGAGGATAGTACAAAGATAAATGCACCAGCAACTGCTAGCAGAGGCACTACCTCCCGGCGTTCGCCCACGAGTTTATTCAAGCGATACATACCGAATAAAATAATGGGTATGGAGAAAACGAACCATAACTGCCACCAAGGTGATGGCAAGAAACCTTCGAATATATGCATAATTATCACCTTCCTATCGTTTTCCAACTAGATAATCAAGTTAATTTGAGTTAGGTAAATGTGACTAACGTGTTATTATACATAAAGGTAACGATTCTTGTTTCAAACGATTAAAGGTTTAGTAGTAAAAGAGATAGATATACCCCATAACTTAATCAATATTACAGAAAGGAGCTGCACATATAACAAAGTATAAAAAATGATTCAAGATAAGATAGAACTCAGTGCTGCACGACCAGAAGACAATACATATCAGACTCTGCAAGCGGAGGTTTTTGTACAGAACCAGATACTGCTCGTTCTTCAGGATAACCGATGTTCTCATAAAGACAGATCTTTGCCTCAACACCCATTTCACGCAACAGGTCAGCCACTTCCTGCGAACCGAAATTCTCTGCGGGCAACAGAAATATGTCCTTTCCGAGTTCGACCTCTCTTATGAGAGCCTCCCTGGCAGGTGATGGGTCACGCCCATGTGCCGTGATCATAGCAAGATTAGACATCTCTACATGAAAACGGGCACATGATGCCTGAATTGAGGAGACACCTGTGATCACCCTGTCGTTTTCACCAGCGAACTTCCCAAGCCCAGAGAACATAGGATCACCTGTAGAGAGCACTACAGCATCTGCTGGTAGCAGATGAAGCTCCCGGTAGTTCTTGATGATATGAGTTTCACAATTGGTGAAATCCTTTACAAGCTCGATGGACCTTCCTGAACCATAAATCACAGGAGCATTACGTATGGCTTCAATAGCCTCCTGAGTAAGCATATTAGGACCAACGCCCACGCCTACAATAATCATGCCTTTTCCCCACTGTCCATGAGCACTGTACCATCTCTATCTACAACCACGACCCTTGCACCATTGGCTTTTTCCACTGCCATATCAAAAGCCTTCTTAAGCCTCTCGTTACCCGGGTCCAGTTCCAGCATTTCGACCACAGTGGCATAACCGCTGCCTTCGAGCATATTAGGGTTCCCCCACTTGAGGACAAGGCCAGGAAGCCCACAAATAATAACATCACCCTTAGCTGCAGCTACAGCTTCTGATATACGGCTGCCTGCAAGTACAACAGTATATCCAGGGAATAGCATGGTGGAATAACGTATGCCAATCCTTCCGGTGGTAAGCACTACCTTATCGGCGCTGCGTATAAGATCCTCTTTCATCTCACCCAGATGATCGTTCCAGGGTTCCACAAAGCCAGTAGTACCTAGTATGGATATGCCACCTTCAACACCAATACGGCTGTTCAGTGTCTGTTTGGCGACCTCTGCACCGCGAGGCAAGGATAAAGTGACCTCAGCACCCTCAAGACCAAGTTCTTCCACAGCTTCAGTAATAGCTGCCTTTATCTGTTGCATGGGTTTAGGATTGATGGCTGGATAACCTTTCTTTGATTCCAGACCATCCCTTGTAACGATACCGATGCCCTCGCCGACCATAATAAAAATTCCATCGGCCTCTCTGGCATCTGCCACGAACTCAAGGCCACGAGTGATATCGGATTCATGATCATTATATATCTTCACAGCAACTGCATGACCATTAACAGCATGCACATCCATCTCAGCCCGCAACCCTACAGGTGTAGGCACAGATACATGTGAGACAGGCTTGCGTAGTGAAAGTACTGCCGCCTTGGCTGCAGCTGTTGCTGTTGTCCCGGTGGTGTAGCCCCTCTTTAGCACAGAACCATCGCTTAAGAGGACAAGTCTTCCATTTTCAATACCTTTTATTAGCTCGTCCCTGGGTACTTTGGAACGTGCAACCCACTCGTCTGGGATCTTGGATTTATTCACCGGGTCTATCATTGAAAACTCAATTGTGGTACAAAGTTATAAAAGTAGCGAATTCATCCTGTTCTTTTAAACATGCGATCCAGCTCTTCTCTTGTGAAAGATATCATTGTCGGACGGCCATGGGGACATGTATATGGATTCTTGCATTTCTTAAGCTGGCGGATGAGATCGGCCATCTGATCCTTATTGCACACTGCACCTGCCTTTATAGCAGCCCGGCAAGCCATGGTACTGAAAACATGATCATATATCTCCGTATCATCCTTGATCCTGCCAACAGAGAGCAGATCAGATACAATGTCATGTATCACATCGGGACTTTCCATCCTGCCGAATATCGTAGGCACTGTAGTAACTACATAGGTACTTGGACCAAACTCGGAAATACTGAACCCCACCTCTTCCAGAAAAGGAATGAATTCCTCCAGGATTATCTTCTCCTTAGGATTAAGCTCAAGTGTCACAGGATTCAGAAGCTCTTGCCATCCCATATCCTTGGAGTCCAGCACCCGTTCATACATGACACGCTCATGTGCAGCATGCTGATCTATCAGCAGCAGTTTATTTTCCACCTCTGCAACGATGTATAAGTCCTCAAATTGGCCCATTACTTTCACATCATCTGCAACGAAAGCACTTTCTTCTTCACGAGGAGATGCTTCCAGCCTGGACTGAAGGCGTGAGCTTGCTTTGAGCCGTCTTTCAGTATCCTTTGCGGGAGGATGATAAGAAGCAGGCTCTTCAAGAAGTTGAGATGACGCCTGTATCTGCACCTTATTTTGGAACTTAGTTCCGTCCTCATCTTTCTCTTCGTACAACACCTTCTGAACAGGAGCAGGCTTATCCTTTACTTTAATTTCAGGAACAAGATGTGTTGAACGTAAGGCTGAGTCTACAGCAGAGGCAACAGCATCAATAGTCACATACACTTTCTTAATACTGTTTCTCACGCTGAGTCTACAGCAGAGGCAACAGCATCCATGATCTCTTTCTCATGGCTAAGCCTCACTTCTGTTTTACGCGGATGTACGTTCACATCCATTATTCTGGGGTCGATCTCAAGATTCAGGAAAGCTGCAGGATACCTGCCCTTGGGAAGAAGAGTGTAATATCCAAGCCTGATGGCATTGCTTATAGCTTTTGAGGAGATGCTGCGCCCGTTGATATAGAAGGACTGCAGATCAGAACCGCTGCGACTGAGTTCAGGTTTGGAGATATATCCCGAGATTTTTACAAGATCATTTTCCCATACAACAGGCATCAGAGATCTGGCAACCTCTGCACCGTGGATGTGTACAATGTTATCAAACATATTATTGGTGGCAGGAGAACGTAAAACAACCTTGCCTTCGTTCAGGAGAGTAAAAGATATATTCGGATGGGCTATGGCATAGTTAGTAAGGACTTCAGTGATATGTGCCAGCTCGGTACGGCTGCTCTTCAAGTACTTTCTCCGGGCAGGCGTACTGTGAAACAGATCAGCCACATCCACAGTGGTACCCACCGGAGCGCCTACTTCGGTGAGGGACTCTACACCATCACTGCCTGCTGTCACCTTTGTGCCTGCTACATCCCGGCTCCTGCGGGTGATGAGGGTAACTTTTGCAACAGCAGCCATTGAGGAAAGAGCCTCGCCTCTGAATCCCAGTGTACGGACAGTTTCCAGATCATCGATGCTGGAAAGCTTGCTAGTAGCATGTTTCTTGAAAGCCATAGAGGCGTCCGCATGGCTCATACCACAACCGTTGTCCCTGATGGATATTCTCTTGACACCAGAGCCTTCTATTTCCACTTTTATCTCGGTTGCTCCTGCATCGATGGAATTGTCAAGCAGTTCCTTCACTGCCGAAGCTGGCCTCTCTATAACTTCACCGGCAGCGATCTTGCTGATAGTAGCCTCATCCAGCAAGTGTATCCTGTTGCTATCCACATCACATGCATCATCGACCATATCATTCCCCACTTTCATCCAGTAATTTCTTAAGGCTATTGAGCCTGTTCAAAGCATCAACAGGAGTAAGAGTATTAACATCAAGAGACTTCAGTTCCTCCAGTACAGGATGCTGTACATCGGCTTTAGGAGAACTACCACCATCGAACAGCATAAGCTGTGTATATCTGGCAGTACTCTTACCCTTGCCTTTCTTTGGCCTGCCCTCCCGGTTGATAGCACTCTCACTTTCTATCTCCTTTAGCACTTCCTTTGCGCGGGAAGTAACAGCATGAGGCACACCTGCAAGCCTTGCCACATGAATACCGTAGCTCCTGTCAGTGGCCCCTGGCACAATCTTACGCAGGAACACCAGATCATCGCCTTCTTCTTTCACTGCTATGTGTAGGTTCTTTACCCGCTTGAGAGTGCCTTCCAGTTCAGTGAGCTGGTGGTAGTGAGTAGCGAACATGGACCTCACACCCACCTTACTCTTATTATGAATGTATTCTACAACAGCCTTTGCGATACTGTACCC
>MVQW01000063.1 GCA_002067265.1 Methanomethylovorans sp. PtaU1.Bin073
AATAATATGAGGATGCTGGAAGAGTTTTTCCCCGAATTTGCAGAGAAGCTGGATGAGATCGATGAAATATACAGGAACAAGAGGACCATTGATGAGAAAACATACCAGTTCATTTGTTTTGCTCTTTCCATAAAGGCTCGCTCAAAACCCTGTGTGCTTAAGCATTTCAAAGGTGCTCTTGAAGCAGGTGCAACCGTAAAAGAACTTACTTACATTCTGGCGTTGACAATGCGTGAAGCTGCAGGAGCTGACGACTGCTGGACTCATGATGTCATAGGCGAATGGAAAGAGATTCTTAAAGGCAATGTATCCTGCTCCTGTGCAGGAGATGAGGGCTAAAGTATTCCAAAATAAATCTCTACTTATTACTTTTCTTATTTTTTTATTTACATAATGATTTTTGGTGGTTCTGAAGATAGAACCAATTGAGTAATTCGATTGTTTAATACGAAATAATAAAGTGAGTATACATGACCACGACAAATTCAACAGATATCACTAATTGGCCTCTAGCTGACGGTGATTATATCTTGGGAAGGCCTGATTCGCCGGTTGCGATTGTGACACTTGCTTCAGATTACAGAAAACTTGATTTGAAAAATTATGCAATCTGTGGAACATGTTTTACAGAGAATTTTGGAATTCAGAAAGTAATTGTCAATATTCTCTCTAATCCTAAAATAAGCTGTCTGATCGTCTGTGGAAAAGAAAGCAGTCATTTTGCAGGCCAGTCCATATTAGCACTTGTAGAAAACGGGGTTTCGACTTTAGGTGGTTACAAGAAGATAATCGGTTCAAAAGGAGTGATCCCATATCTGGACGAGATTCCTATGAGCGCAATCAACCGGTTCATACGGGAAATAGAGGTCATAGATCTTATTGGTATCACAGACCAGGAAACCATTCAGCAGGTGATTGACTCCTGCCAAGGTAAGGACAGGAACGAAGCTCCAAAATATCCTATGCCAGAAATAGATGAGAATAGCTGGAGGAAATATGAAAAAATGATTCAGCAGAATGTGATGTCTAAAATCAAAAAATAGGAATAACATTTCAGATAAAGGGTGATTTCTATCGTCTGAACTTCAGGCTGCTTTCTTGTACAGAAACACGATTCTCGGATATGTATATCCAGAAAATTATTGCATTGAAATGGGAATGTGGGGTGAATAAAATGAAACAATTAAGGATCGGTATGTTCTCGTGGGAAAGCTTGCATTCAGTAAAGGTGGGTGGCATAGCTCCCCATGTATCCGAACTATCTGAAGTTCTTGCTTCCAAAGGTCATGAAGTGCATGTATTTACACGTAATAGAGGTCAACAGCCGCATGCTTTCATAAATGGCGTGCATTATCACAGAGTGGACCACGACCATTCAGGGGGCATGGTGAAGCAGATGGACAGGATGTGCGATTCCATGTACTGGATGTTCCTGGAGATGGTGGACCGTTTTGGTCCGTTCGATATTCTCCATGGGCATGACTGGCATCCAGCGAACGTACTATGCAAGCTCAAAGCAGAAAAAGGAATTCCTTTCCTGCTTACATATCACAGTACCGAATGGGGTCGCAATGGTAACGTCCATGGTGATTGGTGGGAAGCTAAGACCATATCGCACAGGGAGTGGCTGGCAGGGTATGAGTCCGCTGAGATCATAATCACTTCCGAGGTGCTGAAGAAGGAGGTACAGTTCCTGTATCATATCCCTGATCGCAAGATCTCCCTGGTACCCAACGGCATTTTCCTGGATAAGATACGTAAGGAAGTTGATCCGGGCGAAGTGAAGAAGCGGTTCGGTATCCACCCGCTGGCACCTGTTGTTTTGTTCATAGGGCGCATGAGCTACCAGAAAGGGCCTGATATGTTTGTTAAGGCTATAGGAAAGGTATTGTCTCACCGCTGGGATGCACAGTTCGTGCTTATCGGAGAGGGAGAGATGCGGGATCATTGCGAATACCTTGCACGTTCAATGGGTGTCAAGCATACATCCCATTTCCTGGGGTATGCATCGGATGAAGTTTCCAGGGATTGGTACAATGCTGCAGACATTGTGTGTGTTCCAAGTCGCAACGAACCCTTTGGCATTGTGGTACTTGAAGCGTGGGATGCTGGAAAGGCCGTTGTGGCCACTGATGCTGTAAAACTTATAGATAACTTTAAGAACGGGGTTACTGTGTACCAAAACCCAGATTCGATAGCATGGGGCATAAACTATGTGCTGGATGGTTTGGGTAAGGCAAATTTTGGCCAGGAAGGCCGCAGGCTCATCGAAGAGGTATATAACTGGGATGAGGTAGCAGATTCCACACTGAAGGTCTATGGTCATGTTTTGAAAGACACCGATCAAGATGCCTGATGTTAGTAAGAATGATCTAATGTCGTGAGTGCTGAAATCATTGAACAGGAGGGGATGATAATCATGCAAAAGTGGAATAAACATGATGCTTTAAGGGATGTCTATCTCCTGGATGCAAAGGCATCTATGAGATTCAAGTTCTCATATGAAATTCTTTTGATATTTAACTTATATCACTATATATGTAAATTGCATTTGTATCATTGGAGGAATGTTCCAGTTTATCTGAATTAAATGTCCTGAAGTGGAATTCCATGTACACAAAGTCATTATGTCCGGAATGTGCTAAAGTTGTAAATGCTAAGATCATTGAGGAGGACGGAAAGATCATCATGCAAAAAAGCTGCAATGAGCATGGTGATTTCAAGGATGTGTATTGGTCAGATGCAAAGTTATATCGGAAATTCGAAAGGCTTGCATGGACATTCTCAGGAATATCTGATGTTGCATCGGCGCAGAATACAAACTGCCCTTATGAATGCGGTTTGTGTCCATCTCATAAAACATGCACAATTCTGGCAAACATTGACGTTACCAATCGCTGCAACATGTCATGCCCTGTATGTTTTGCAAACGCACAAAAAAGTGGCATGCTATACGAACCTGAAAAGGAGCAAATAATCAGCATGATGTCAATGCTAAGGCATCAGGAACCAGTACCATGTTCTGCAGTCCAGTTTTCCGGTGGAGAGCCGACCGTCAGGGAAGACCTTCCTGAGCTTATAGCGGCCGCAAAAAAGCACGGGTTCATACAAATTCAAATAGCTACAAATGGGATCAAGCTTGCTCAGAGCACAGACTATGCGAAAAGATTGGTCATGGAAGGGCTGAATACAGTGTATCTGCAGTTCGACGGTGTGTCCTCAGACCCGTATGTGAAGATGAGAGGATTCGATGCATATCCCATAAAGAAAAGAACGATTTCAAATTGTCGTGAAGCAGGTCTTAATAGTGTGACCCTGGTACCTACCCTTGCAAAGGATGTAAATGACCATCAGGTAGGAGATATAATCAGATTCGCAGCTGATAACAGGGATGTAGTAAAGGGGGTCAATTTCCAGCCAGTGTCCTTTACAGGCAGGATCGACTACAATGAACGAGAAAAAAAGAGGATCACAATTCCTGACCTGACGAAGCTTGTAGATGAACAGACGGCTGGGGAAATACCCCCTGAAGCGTGGTATCCTGTGTCTTTTGTAGTACCAATATCAAAGCTTCTGGAAAAGATCCACCATAAATCTTTACCGTATCTGACGATCCATCCCCATTGCGGGGCAGCAACATATCTTTTTGTAGAGGACCTTAAGCTTATTCCTATCACGAAGTTCATAGATGTAGAAGGTTTCATGGAATTCGTACGTGAAACGGTATTTGAGTATAATGAAAAGACCAACAAGTGGATTCTGCTTGGAAAAGTACTAAGAAAAGTTCCATCTTTTATCGACACAAAACATGCTCCAAAAAGCATTGATGTTGGAAACCTCATAATCCATGTTCTCAAAAACGGAAGTGACGAGGTTGTAAAAGAATTCCACCGGAAAGCTATGTTCCTGGGAGCAATGCATTTCCAGGACATGTTCAATTTTGATATACACCGGGTTCAACAATGTGGTATCCATTACGCTACCCCAGACGGAAGGGTCATATCTTTCTGCACATACAATACTTTGCATCGAAAAGAAGTAGAAGCCAGGTTTTCAAAGCCTTACTCTATATCTGCTGAAGAAAATTCAAAAATACCTGTATCATTTACAACCAATTCAATAGAAATACTGTAAGTAGGCTTCTATAGGGCAAGATGAAAATAGAATCCAGAGTAGCTC
The DNA here is from genome assembly GCA_002067265.1 of Methanomethylovorans sp. PtaU1.Bin073. Next base: position 4,180 of record MVQW01000063.1, read on the forward strand.
TTCTACAGAGTCGAAGTTGTTGTTTGTTATATGTTTGGTGAAACACATGGAAGAATATGATGTCTTTATAGTTGGTGCTGGTCCGGCAGGTGTGACAGTTGCCTCTTCTTTAATAGGCCAAGGTATTAGAGTTTTAATTATTGAAAAAGAGAAATTACCTCGCTACAAAATATGTGCAGGGGGTTTCACTAAAAAATCTTTATCTATTTTGAGTATCCCATATGAAGAACAAGTTAAGTTCACTGCAAAAGAAGTAATGATTTCTTACAGACAAAAAATGGTAAATATAATTTCAGGCAGTAAAGTTTTAGTAAAAATGTTTGAAAGAAAAGATTTTGACTTTTTGTATATTCATAGTTTAGTGGGAACAAAAATCAATATTAAAGATTGTGTGACTTTGAAGAAAATCTTGTATGAAAACACTAAATTTATACTTCAGACTGAAACAGAAATAATTAAATGTAAATATTTAGTTGGAGCAGATGGGGTTAATAGTGTCGTTAACCAAACATTCAATATTGTTGATAAAAGTGATTATGGTTTTGGTGTAGAAGTTAACTGCCCCTTAAATTCTCAATCTATTGGTAAATATTATATGAGATTCGATTTTGATAAATCGATCAAAGGATACTTTTGGGTTTTCCCAAAAGACAAATATCTATGTATAGGGGCATATTCTTCGTGTAAAAAAGTGAAGGGCATTAATGCACTTCTATCTAATTATATTACCGATTTAGGATTAAGTTATGAAGAAAATTTAAGAGGACATTTGATTCCATTTCATGGAATAAACTATAAACAACCAAAATTTCCGTGCATTTTGGTCGGTGATGCAGCTGGCTTTGGAGATAGATTTACTGGTGAAGGAATTTATTATGCCATCAAAAGTGGACAAATTGCCGGAGAAGTGATTCGTTCCAGTTTCAAAAATGGTTATTTTGATTATAAAAAATTGCAAAAGCAATATAATAAAGAAATCATTAGGGGACTTAAAACAGGATATATATTAGGGAAGATCTTTTATATTAATTTGCCCATGTCGTACAGATTTTTACAAATTCCTCTGGTTACCAAAATTTTTTATGAAGGATTTGCAAAAGGATACACCTATGATCAAATAGTATACAATATTCTGTCTATACTTTGGGACATTATAATGAACAAATCAAACATAACTAAGAAAAAATATAGTAATTGATTTATATTTTATAACCACTCAGTTATAATATTACAATTTAATGATGGGAAATCCATATTTATCCACTCATTAAAAAAACTAACCGCGATGAATGGTTATAAAACTTATATATGAAGCTATCTAATGACAAATATATGAGTATAGAGGTATTCTATGAGCAACGACAAGTTTTCTATATGGCACGGAATAGAGCGTAAAGAGATTGACTGGTACCCGGTGGTAAACGAAGAAAAATGTATCGGATGCGGACTTTGCGCAATAACATGCGGTAGAGGTGTCTACAAATATGATTTCACGAACAAAAAATCAAAGGTTGTGAATCCATATCACTGCCTTGTTGGATGTCAGACGTGTGCAAATCTCTGCCCTTCGGGGGCAATAAGCTTTGCAGAGGAAGGTACCACGCCAGCCGAAAAGGCACAGGGTATCGTGCGTAAGTATGGTATAATAAAAATTGTGAAGAAGGAGCTTGATAGCAAAAGGGATGAACTTGATTTCAGTACAAAAAAGTGATTTAATCATTGAAGACACTTTCTTTTTTTAGATATGCTGTAGAGTGTATTATTTGCTTTATAGATGATTATCATGGATGATGATTATCATGGATGATGATATAAATGACAGGAACAGTAATTTACCTCTCACTGAAAGTGAAAGGAAAGAGCTTCTTAAGGGATTAAGGGCTCGTCTTTTCTGGGTGGGAGAAAAGATACCTTATTTTGTGGAGATAAATGGAACAAAATGCAGGCCCCACGACAGAGTATGGGACTTGATCAATAAGGAAACATTATCAGATGATGAAAAGAAGCAGATAGAAAAATGCATTGATGTACTTAACGAAAAGGAAAGGGTAGATGAACTTGAGCTGGAAACTAAAGAAATGACCCGTGAAGAGGCCAAAACTCTTTCTGATGAGACTGCCGGGTTGTTGCGTGCAATAATGGATCTTCGAGAGATAGAAGAAGGGATCTCTAAAAAAAAGGAAAAAGAGTTTCATGAGATGTTTCAACGCAAAGGACAGAAGAGATACGCAGATGGTTGAATTTCTTGAAGGAAGCCAAGAAAAAATAAGTTTTTAACTAACAAAGCAATATTGTGACATTTCTTAAATATGGGGCAGTAGCTTGTACTCAGGCTTTACTAGTGAAGATAAGTGCTGAATTGGATCGATCCGTATGGCAGAGAATATCCCGGAATATATCGTAAATGAGCTTCAGTTTGCCTGTCAGCTGCATGAACAGGCAGTCTGCGACCATGATAAATGCAGGGAATTCAGTGAAAATTTATCCGAGCTTCTGATTAGACTTGAGGATATGGAGTTCTACCGGTTGGCTGACAGATTAATGAGTGTTCTGCTTAACTGTAAACCGAAAGAAGCGTCTCATTGTGATAAAGCAAATCTTGTGGGGGAGATGTTAAAAGAGATAACAAAAGAGATGCATAAGTAGCTGGAAATGATGTTTTCATTCAGTTTTTTAACCTAAGAGATGAAATGCTTCGATCTCTGCGGTTTCGGCAGTGTATCTAAAATGCTGTAAAATATGATAGTCCTGTACCTAATTAGAATTTGCTATAACTAGGAAGGTACAGGACCATGAATCTATATGACCTGTTAGAAGATTATTTTGTCGATAGTGAAGATGCTGTAAGAAAAGTCATAACCTGGTTCTTGAACCAGGTTATGGAATTTGAGGCCTTACAGCAGTCTGGTGCAGAAAAATATGAAAGGAATGATAGCAGGAAAGCTCAAAGAAACGGCTATAGAAAACGATCACTGACAACCAGAAATGGAACACTTGAACTATTGAAACCTCAGTTACGTGATGTTCCATTTCAGACTCAAGTCTTTGAAAGATACTCCAGAACTGAAAAAGCATTAGCAAAAGCTATAATGGAATCTTATATGCAAGGAGTGTCTACCAGAAGAATAAAGCACATCATCTCTCAGCTAGGAATTGAGAACATCTCTGCTTCCAGAGTATCAAGGATCGCTCAGGAACTGGATGAGAAG
>MVQW01000064.1 GCA_002067265.1 Methanomethylovorans sp. PtaU1.Bin073
ACAACCTGGACGTGGGCTCCGGCCTGCACGGTGCACAGACTGGTAAGATGCTTGCTGGCATAGAGGAGATCCTCAGGCAGGACACACCGGATGTGGTGCTGGTGCAGGGTGATACCAACACAGTCCTTGCAGGAGCCCTGGCGGCTTCCAAACTACACATCAGGATTGGCCATGTGGAGGCAGGACTGCGCAGTTTTGACAGGACCATGCCCGAAGAGATCAACCGTATCATGGCCGACCATATTTCCGATTACCTTTTTGCACCCACCGAAACTTCTAAGCAATACCTGCTTAACGAAGGCATTCCTGAAGAAAGGATCTTTGTCACAGGCAACACTGTTGTGGATGCCGTGTACCAGAACCTTGAGATTTCCAAACAAACCACTGATCCCCTTAAGGACATGGGCCTTCAGGAAAAAGGCTACTTCCTCACCACAGTCCACCGGGCTGAGAACACCGACAACAAGGACCGCCTGTCCGGCATCCTCGATGGCTTCAGGCAGGTTTACGACGAGTTTGGATTGCCTATAATCTTCCCGGCCCACCCCCGCACAGTCAAGATGATCCATGAATTTGGATTACAGGTACCTGCAGGGATACGCATCACCGATCCCGTAGGCTATCTTGAATTCCTGCAGCTTGAAAGCGGTGCAAGGTTAATACTTACTGATAGTGGTGGATTGCAGGAAGAAGCCTGTATTCTAGGTGTGCCATGTGTTACACTCAGGGATAATACAGAGAGGCCGGAGACTGTTCATCTGGATGGTAATGTCATAGTTGGTGCTTCCAAGAACATAATTGCATCTTTAAAGCAGATGATGCAGGCAGGGAATGAGTGGCAGAATCCTTATGGGGATGGGGTCGCGAGTAAAATAATGATTAATGAATTGATTGAAAAGTCATTACTTAACAGTGATCTCTCTAAATGCTGGAACAAATGTGTGTAATATGACAAAAGTTGCATTAATTACAGGTATAACTGGGCAGGATGGCTCATATCTTGCAGAATTCTTGCTGGATAAAGGCTATATTGTGCATGGCTTGCAGAGAAGAGCTTCAATCAGCAATACGAAGCGTATTGATCACTTAAATGAGTATCTATTTCAGGATAATCCTAATTTCTTTTTACATTATGGTGATCTGACAGATTCTGGGAATATCATTAGAATTATCAAAGAAATAGAACCCGATGAGATCTATAACCTTGCTGCTCAGAGTCATGTTCAGGTTTCTTTTGATAGTCCTGAATACACTGCAAACTCAGATGCTGTAGGCACACTAAGAATTCTCGAAGCTATCCGGATACTCGGACTTGAAAAGAAAACCAGATTCTATCAGGCTTCAACCAGTGAACTTTACGGGAAAGTACAGGAAATTCCCCAAAAGGAAACGACTCCTTTCTATCCCCGTAGTCCCTACGGAGTAGCTAAGTTATATGCTTACTGGATAACGATTAACTACCGTGAAGCATACAACCTCTTTGCCTGTAATGGTATTCTCTTTAATCACGAATCTCCCAGAAGAGGAGAAACGTTTGTAACCAGAAAGATAACACTTGCTATCTCTGCAATAAAAAAAGGTATCCAAGATAAACTATATCTCGGAAATCTCGATGCAAAACGTGATTGGGGATTTGCAGGGGACTACGTAGAAGCTATGTGGCTCATGCTCCAGCAGGATAAACCTGATGACTTTGTGATAGGAACAGGAGAAACTCATTCTGTAAGAGAGTTTACTGAACTCGCCTTCAAAGAAGCAGGCATAGATATTATCTGGGAAGGAGAGGGTGTAAACGAAGTTGGAAAAGATGCTTCCACTGGCAGAATATTGGTGCAAGTCGATCCAAAGTATTACAGGCCAGCTGAAGTGGACTTGTTGATCTCAGATCCATCAAAAGCTAAGAGTAAAATCGGCTGGAGGACTAAAGTAGGGTTTGAAAAATTGGTAAAGATGATGATAGAAAGTGATCTAAAATAGGTGCATGCATAATTTGTTTCTGAGTAATATATATAAAGATATTTGCAAATGTTCTGACACACTGGAGAGAATGAATTGTTAAATCTTAGTGCTCGAAGAGATAGCTTTAGTAAGCAATTGCCAAAAAACCTGATATTCAATTTTGGATATTTTGGGATAAACATCATTATAGGCCTACTGTTAGTCCCGTATTTTATTGATACCCTTGGAGTTGCAGGTTATGCACTCATACCTTTGGCAACCTCAATGACAGGTTATGTGAACTTGGTCATTCAGTCACTTAACAGTTCAGTGTCAAGATATTTAACAATAGACCTTCAAAAAGAAGATTATGATAAAGCAAATATAACTTTTAATACTGCACTGTTTGGCACTCTTGGAATCGTTCTGTTGATGGTTCCAATAGTATTTGTTCTATCTTTTTATGCACCTGATTTCTTTTCAATTCCAGCAAATCAAAAGCAAGATGCAATCCTATTGTTCTTGGGCGTAATCGGTGCATTCCTAATCAGAGCCTGGAGCAGTAATTTTGGTGTTTCACTATTTGCTTACAATCGCCTAGATCTGCAGAATATTATTGATTCTATCAATCTTTTAGTTCAAGTTGCTCTAATTATAATACTATTTTCAATATTTTCACCAAAGCTTAGTTACATCGGATTATCTTATTTATTGAGTGCTTCTGTTGCCTCTATAGTTACTTTCTTATTTTCAAAGAAAGTTAATCCCCATTTAAAGGTAAAAATTAAAGATTTCAAAGCATCTAGTTTAAGAAATGTTGCCGAAACTGGTGGATGGCTCACTATAAACCAAATTGGAGGTCTCTTATATTTACAGATCGACCTAATTATTGTTAACAAATTTTTTGGAGCTGCCGCAGGGGGAGAATACTCCATTGTACTTATGTGGAGCATTTTAATAAGAACAATTGCAGGAATCATTGCAGGAGTTTTGACCCCAGTTATTTTAAGCAATTATGCGAAAGACAAAAACGAAGAAATCATCACTATGGCTAAAAGCTCTGTTAAGTTTATGGGACTGGCACTGGCTCTACCAATAGGTTTGATATGTGGTTTTTCACCCCTTGTATTGTCACTGTGGGTGGGTCCTGAATTTGTCAAACTTTGGCCTTTGATGGTTATCCATTTGCTTCATCTTGTGATCAATCTATCTGTATCGCCTCTGTTCTCAATCAATATTGCATTCAACAAAGTTAAGATTCCTGGATTAGTAACATTTTTCACGGGAATCGGCAATTTACTGCTTGCTATAACATTTGCGCTTATTACAAACTTGAATTACTATGGTGTTGCAGTAGCCGGAGCCATCATGCTATCTTCTAAAAATTGTGTATTTACTCCTTTATATACGGCAAAAATAATGGGAATGCCAAAAAAAACATTTGTAGAATCAATGCTTCCCGGAATAGTATCGGTTTTTGCAGTTACGGGAACTGCTTTGGCAATTTATAAATATGTTAATATATCAAATTTATTATCCCTTAGTGTTGCTTGTATAACAATATCTATAGTATATCTTGGTTTTTCATGGATCACTTGTCTGAATAAAGCAGAATGTAAGATAATTCTATCATTCATACCCTTAAAGATAATTAGGCAACTTGGTCATCATGAATGCGAGTGATAAAATGCAACTAATAAAAACAAAAATCAAAGACCTCTATATTATAGAGCCTGATATTTTTAGTGACAGCAGAGGCTATTTCTTCGAGAGTTATACTAAAAAGAAACTTGATAGTCTGCTTCCTGAAGAATACGTTTTTGTGCAAGACAACGAGTCGAAATCATCATACGGAGTGCTTCGGGGTTTGCATTACCAATTGTCGCCTTACAGCCAAACTAAGCTTGTCCGTGTTATCCAGGGCTCAGTGTATGATGTGGCTGTAGATATAAGAAAAGATTCACCTACATTCGGACAGTGGGTAGGTGTGGAACTTACCGGGGAGAACAAAAAACAGTTCCTTATCCCAAAGGGATTTGCTCATGGATTTGTCGTATTGAGTGAAACTGCTATTTTTGCCTATAAATGTGATGAATATTACAATCCTCAAGCTGACAGGGGCATTATATTCAATGACTCTGAGCTTAACATTGACTGGAAGATAGATCAAAATGACATTATCATTGCTGACAAGGATAGAAAATGGCCTGTGCTGGCTGAAGCTGAGATGAACTTTTAGGTGTGAAAATATGAGATTACTAGTAACTGGCGGAGCAGGATTTATTGGCAGCAACTTCATAAGAATGATGTTTGCAAAATATCCGGGAATAGAGATAACAAACCTTGATAAGCTCACTTATGCCGGGAATCTTGATAATCTCAAGGATATCTCTAATCCCAATTACAATTTTATCCAGGGTGATATCTGCGATTCTGATGTGGTAATGAAGGCTATGGAAGGTGTAGATACTGTGGTGCATTTTGCTGCAGAGAGCCATGTGGACCGTTCCATAAAGGACAGTTCTGTCTTTGTGGTTACTAATGTGGTTGGAACTAATAACCTCCTGAAATGTGCTATGGATTCGGATATCAAGCAGTTCATCCATGTGTCAACAGATGAGGTTTATGGAAGTATTAGGGAAGGATCTTTCAGTGAAACAGATAACCTTAATCCATCCAGTCCATATTCATCAAGCAAAGCAGGTTCTGATCTCTTGGCGATGTCCTATAATAATACATACGGTCTGCCCGTGACAATCACTCGCTGTACCAATAACTTTGGTCCATATCAGTACCCTGAAAAACTCATTCCCCTTTTCATCACAAACCTCATTGATGGCAAGCAAGTGCCTGTTTATGGTACTGGCCTGAATATAAGGGATTGGATCTACGTAGAAGATCATTGTTCCGGTATTGATTTTGTCATGCAGCACGGCAAAGCCGGGGAAGTGTACAATATTGGCGGCGGTAACGAGCTCACCAATCTTGAGATCACGCACAGGATATTGAAAGCCCTGGGAAAAGATGAATCTATGATCCGGTATGTGGAAGACCGTAAAGGACATGATTTTCGTTATTCTCTTGACTGTTCCAAGCTAAAAAAGATGGGCTGGAAACCACAATACGATTTTGACACAGCTCTTGATGCAACCATTAAATGGTACATAGACAACAGATGGTGGTGGGAACCATTAAAGTAATGATCTTAGGTGCTAGTGGTATGCTTGGTTCTGACCTGTGCAAGGTGTTCCCAGATGCCATCTACTTTACACACCATGAACTTGATGTGACTAACAGATTGCATGTTATAGGTGTGATCAGAGAAAATAATCCGGATGTTGTCATCAATGCCGCTGCATATACAAAGGTCGATCAGGCTGAGGATGAGCAGGAAAAGACATTTGAAGTGAACGGATATGCTCCAGGCTATATTGCTGAAGGTTGTTCACAAGTAGGTGCAAAGCTCATTCATTACAGTACCGATTACGTGTTCGACGGCTCCAAACCTGAGTACATCGAATCTGACTCCACCAATCCTATCAATGCCTATGGTCGCTCCAAGCTTTTGGGTGAGCAGGAAATCGCAAAACATACTGATAATTACATGATCATACGTACTTCCTGGCTTTTTGGAAAGAACGGTAAGAACTTCGTGGACACCATGCTACGACTTTCTTCACAGATGGAGAACGTAAAGGTTGTCAATGATCAGTTTGGCAGGCCCACCTACACGGCTGACTTGGCACTCAAAACGGCAGAGATCATCGACATGGAGCCAGGAATCTACCATATTACCAATGATGGTACTTGTTCATGGTACGAATTCGCATCTGTTATTATTCCTAATGTTATACCATGCACTAGTGCAGAGTATTCCATGAAAGCAAAGCGTCCTCAATATTCAGTGCTCAGTAACACAAAAACTACGCCAATGAGGTGCTGGAAAGACGCGCTTAATGAATTCCTCAAGGAGAAGACAACATGAAAGGAGTTATACTTGCAGGTGGTACCGGCAGCAGGCTCTACCCCCTTACAAAAGTCACAAACAAGCACCTGCTCCCCGTATACGACAAACCTATGATCTACTATCCCCTACAGACACTCCTTGATGCAGGTATCAAGGAGATAATGATTGTCTCTGGCCGTGGACATGCTGGACACTTTTTAGAACTCTTAGGTTCAGGAGCAGAATTCGGAGCAAAATTCACATATGAAATTCAAGATCATGCAGGGGGTATAGCCCAAGCTCTTGGTCTTGCCGAATACTTTGCTGACAATGACAATATCACCGTAATCCTTGGTGATAATATTTTTCAGGATAACATAAAGGAAGCAGTGCAGAGCTTTGAAAATGGCGCTCATATCTTCCTCAAGCCAGTTTCCGATGCTCATAGATTTGGTGTAGCAGAGGTTGATAATAGCAATGGCCATGTGATAGGAATTGAAGAGAAGCCTGCTCAGCAAAAATCGAATTTTGCTGTAACTGGGTTGTACATTTATTCCAATGATGTCTTCGATGTTGTAAAAACTCTGAACCCTTCGGGTCGTGGTGAACTCGAAATCACTGATGTTAATAATCATTACATCCGTAACGATGTGATGAAATTTACGATTCTAGATGGATATTGGAGTGATGCAGGGACTTTCGATAGCTTGTTGAGGGCTGGTATGATGATCCAGAGTTCCAATAAGAAAATGAATTGTAAGTGACATTAAACGAGGGCATCATAAATCTCGAATAGAATTGTATAGGTGATTATATAATTGAGACAGTTTATACTACTATACATTTTTTAACATGTTGAATACATCATTAAAGTTGATTATAAATAATCTAGGTCGCATACCATGGCTTTAAAATCTCAGCAAAAAATTGAACGAGTCTTACAGGAAAATACGTGCACAGGCTGTGGAACTTGTGTAAGTATGTGTCCAAATTTAGCTTTAAAAATGGGAATTGACTGTAAATTAAATACATTTGTTCCTAAATTAGACTTAGATAATTGTATTCATTGTGGAATATGCCATCAAGTGTGTCCAGCTTATCCTATTGATGACCTAAATAATTTTATCAGTCCTTCAGCCCAAGATATTAATCATTTTTTAATAGGTAACTTTGAAGCATTCTATTTAGCTTATTCAACAAAGGATAAAATTCGATTTGATTCTTCATCTGGTGGAACAGTAACTTCTCTTTTAATTTATGCTCTTGACAAGGGTATTATCAACGGTGCACTTGTAACAAAAATGAGTAAAGAACACCCAATTATGCCGGAACCTTTTATAGCAAAAACAAAAGAAGAACTAATAGAAGCAGCTAAATCAAAATATTGTCCAGTACCTACAAATATTGCAATTAGAGAGATTTTAAAACATGATGGTAAAATTGCTGTAATAGGTTTACCTTGCCATCTAAAAGGGTTTGAACTAGCTGAAAAAGTAAATCAAACATTAAAAGAAAAGATAGTTTTACATTTAGGCATATTTTGCTCGCATACTGATACTTTTAACGGAATTCAGTATGTGTTAGCAAAATGTAATATCAATATTGCTGATATTGAAGAGATATCATATAGGGGTGGGGGATGGCCAGGTGGTATTAACATTAGATTAAAAAATGGGGTAGAAAAGAAGGTTCCTCTTACTACTCCATTGTGGATGGCTTTTCATGATAGTCTATTCTTTTCACCACATTGCTGTTTATTTTGCTCTGATGTAACAGCAGAATCTGCAGATATTTCTTTTGGTGATCCTTGGTTGCCAGAAATAATGTCTACAGAAAAGAAGGGAAAATCTATTTTAATTGTAAGATCTGAAAGAGGACGAGAATTGCTAAATTCAGCAGTTATAGACGGTGAAGTTGCGGTGTCTCCTATTGATCTTGATACAGTTATAACATCGCAAAAAACATTTATTCATTTTAAAAAGATCAATTTGAAAGAAAGAGTTCAAATAAAAAGATTACTTGGAAAAAATTATATGGATTATAGCTGTCCAGTTATGTTATCTCCATTTAATAAGGTAATTGCTTTTATTTACATACTGAATTATTATTTATTTTCAAAGAAAATAGTTGTTAAGATATTCTCAAATATTCCGGTAAAAATTATTCAATTGTACTTGGCAGTTTTATTTACTATTCGACATAAAGTTATTGAAAAGGACTGGAGAAATTATGAGTCTGACAAGTAATTTAAATATCCTAATATTGCATGCGCATTGGAATAATAGAGGAGATGAAGCTGCAATTAGAGCAATGATAGATTCTCTTCAATCTAATTTAGGTATAACTAATATAGATATGATGGTATCATCTGGGAAAGTATCTCAATTTCCATATGCTGAAATAAATTTATTAAATATGTATCCCTCAACTATAATATCTTATATTGACTCACTTCTATGTCTTTTTACTCTAGGAAGATTTTCTCTTACAACATACGGAAAAAAATACTTAGCGTGCTTAAAAAAATCTGATATTGTCATCCATGCCCCCGGAGGCCCAAGCATTGGTGACATGTATGGTGGTAAACTCCGTGATTATCCGTATTTGTGTCGATTACTCATAGTGGTATTTTATGGCAAACCCTTATTTTTCTATAGCCCCCTTGTAGTATCCTCACTCAGCAAAGGCTTGTAAAGCCTTCTTTTGATTAATGCCAAGGTTTATAGTCA
>MVQW01000065.1 GCA_002067265.1 Methanomethylovorans sp. PtaU1.Bin073
GTCTGCTGTTATTGGCAGGGATCCCAGAGTATCCAGTGAAATGATAGAATATGCATTAGTTTCGGGGCTTGTGTCGGCAGGTTGTGATGTTGTCAAAATCGGTGTTGTCACGACCCCTACACTTGCCTACGCTGCAAGAAAATACGAGTGTGGAGTAATGATCACTGCTTCTCACAATCCTGCTCCGTATGTGGGTATTAAGGTATGGAATCCTGATGGGATGGCATTCGATTCAGCACAGCAGGAAGAGATAGAACGTATCATAGAGCAGAAAGATTTCGTAGCTGTGCCATGGAATGAGATTGGGGACATCACCTCAGACAGTTCGGCCATAAAAGATCATGCTGAACTTATCCTGAGCAATGTAAAGCCAGTTAAAATGCGAGTCGTTGTTGATTGTGGCTGTGCTGCAGGTAGCACTATCACTCCTTTCCTGCTTCGGCAAATGGGGTGTGAGGTAATTACTTTAAATGCTCAGCTTGATGGACATTTCCCGGCACGTAATCCGGAACCAATTGAGGAAAATCTGTGGATGCTCAAAAAGGCTGTGAAGGAATTCGGTGCACGTGTTGGTATTGCTCACGACGGTGATGCTGATCGAATGATGGCAGTGGACGAGAACGGAGAGTTCGTTTCAGGAGATGAAATGCTTGCTATCTTTGCATTGCGTGAATGCAAAGATTCAGGAAAGCTTGTGGTGCCTGTAGATACTTCCATGATGGTGGCTGATTCCTTACCCCTTTCAGAAGTGGTTTATACGCGTGTAGGTGATGTCTACGTGGCGGAGGAGCTCAAGAAAGTAGGTGCAGATTTTGGTGGAGAACCTTCTGGAAGCTGGATCTTCCCAAGAGTGTCATATTGCCCTGATGGTATCCTTGCAGCTGCGCTTCTTGTAGAAATGGTACAGGAAACCTCACTTGCAAAAATGCGTGCAGTACTTCCTAAATATCCGACTAAGAGGGGTACTCTTCCATGTGACAACATGGAAAAGGAAAGGGTCATGCAGGTCATTGCTGCAAAAATGAAGCAAATGGGTAAGGTTACAGATATTGACGGTGTACGTGTGGAAATGAAGGATGGATGGGTACTTATCAGACCATCGGGCACAGAACCGAAGATAAGGATAACAGCTGAGTCTCGTGAAAATGTAGAAAATCTCTATTCAATGGCCGAGGAGATAGTAAAGGAGAATCTTTGATGAAGGCAGTGATACTTGCAGCCGGTGAAGGTACAAGAATGCGCCCTCTTACCGTTGCACGGCCAAAGGTTATGCTGTCTTTGGCCAACAAGCCTATGCTCGAACACGTAATACAGGCCTGTATACAGGCAGGTATAAAGGAGTTTGTGATGGTGACAGGCTACAAGGAAGAGACCATCAAGGCATATTTCGGGGATGGGAGCAAGTGGGGAGTACACATTGATTATGTCACACAGGAAAAACAGCTTGGTACTGCCCATGCAATAGGTTGCGCGAGGAAGTATGTGGATGGGCGTTTTGTTCAGCTTAATGGTGACATGCTTGTAGATCCTCTACATCTTGAAAAGCTCATAAAGCATAATGAAGCTGCCGTGATAAGTGTGAAGGCCGTTGAGAACCCTTCTGAGTTCGGTGTGATCGTTACAGAAGGCGATAAGGTTGTTCATATAATAGAAAAACCCCTTGATCCGCCGGCTAAAACCGTTAATGCAGGAATTTACCTGTTTGATCCTACTATCTTTGATTATATTGACAGGACACAGCCATCTCCGCGTAATGAATATGAAATTACCGATTCTATGCAGATGATGGTTAACGATGGCATACATGTGGGTTTTGAACCCCTTACCAATATCTGGCTGGATGTGGGTAGACCCTGGGATATGCTGGATGCCAACAAGGCTCTGCTTGAAAAAATCAAATCCAAGTGTGAGGGTACTGTAGAACCTATGGCTACTTTACATGGTGATGTGGTAATAGGCGAAGGTACTATCATACGCAATGGCGCATATATAATTGGTCCAGTGGTCATAGGTAAGAATTGCGATATCGGTCCCAACTGTTTTATCAGGCCATCCACTTCCATAGGCAATAATGTGCATATAGGTAATGGCGTTGAGGTGAAGAATTGTGTTATAATGGATGGCACCAAGATCGGGCACCTTACATATATTGGTGACAGCGTGGTTGGATACGGCTGTAATTTCGGTGCAGGTACCAAGGTTGCAAATCTTCGCCATGATGGTAAGACCATTAAGTCGGTTATCAAAGGTAAGAGAGTGGACACAGGTCGCAGGAAGCTTGGGGTCATCATGGGGGATGATGTCCATACCGGTATAAACACCAGTATTAATGTAGGTGTTGTCATTGAAAACGGTAGTGGCACCAAACCAGGTGAAGTCCTGATGCAATGATGGTGGTTCAGTGACCTCTGAAAGCACAGCAATGAGCAGGCTTAAAGAGCTTGCAGCAAAAGCTGCTGATGTGATATCTGGACATAAGTACGTGCGCCTCATATCTCACAATGATGCTGATGGCCTTACGTCGGCAGGCATAATGTGCCGGGCTCTTATGAGAAAAGGCATACGTTTCCAGACTACTATCGCAAGCAGACTAGCCCAGGATACTATTGATACCGTCAAGAGCAGTGTTTCTGCAGGTGACCTTGTTGTGTTCTGTGATATGGGCAGCAGCCATGCAGAGCTTATCAGGCAGATCGAAAATGATGTCATAATTATTGATCATCACATGCCAGTGGGAGATTCCTCAGCAAAGGTAGCTGTAAATCCTCATTACACTGGTATTGATGGAGCCATATATCTCTCAGCTTCAGGCACTACCTACCTGGTAGCAAAGGAGATGGATCCGGACAATGTAGATCTTGCCGGACTGGCAATTGCAGGTGCTGTCGGAGACAAACAGCTCTTTGAAAGTGCAAATCTTCACATACTGGAGGAAGCAGTACAGGCAGGTGTGGTTTCTGTCAAAAAAGGATTTAAGGTGGGCGATGGTGATATTGCGGATGTGCTTGAATACACGCCTGAACCTTATCTGGATATCACAGGTGACAGAAAGAAGATTCATGATTTCCTTGATATCCTTGGTGTCAAAGGAATATTGAGTGAGATGCCCCAGGCGGATCTCAAGAAAATTACTTCTTCTATTGCACTCAAGCTTGCTAAGCATGCAAGCCCTGAAGCTGTGGATGCAGCCATAGGAGATGTGCATTATCTTGATAAAGAGCTAGTAAAGAATGTTTACGATTTTGTTGCTATTCTCAATACATGCGGAAAACTTGAAAAAGCTGGATTAGCCTTGTCGATGTGTATGCAGGATTCTTCTGTTGTAGAGGACGCGCGCCAGTTGATGGTCGAATACCAGAGGTCCATAGTTGCCAATATAAAGCAGGCCGAAGGAATGCTGCAGCAAGGAAAGAATATCTGGTATCTTGTAGCTAAGAATATGGACAACACAGGAATGATAAGCAGTACTATGGTACGGTATATGCACCCTGAGAAACCCTGTATCGCAACTAATGAAGTAGAAGGCATTGTCAAAGTCTCGGGCAGGGGTACGCGGGCCTTGATAAGTAAAGGTCTTGACCTTGCTTATGCAATGAGAGAAGGGGCTTTGGCTGTGGGTGGCCAGGGAGGAGGTCATAATATCGCATCAGGAGCTTCTATTCCGCCAGGTAGGGTACAGGAGTTCATTGATATCGTGGATGGTATAGTGGGGCAGCAACTGGGTGAGAAGGCAGCTGATTAAAGATGAGGGTACGAACTACTATAACAATGAAAAGTCCCCATGCTTCACAGATAGCCGAGAAAGTAGCTTTTTCTCTTTCTCCCGATAATCTTTCCGGTATGAGCACAGAAGTTGCTGAAGGAATGGCAACTATCAGTTTTAGTACTGAAAAGGTTACAACCCTCATTGCCACTGTGGATGATCTGCTTATGAATGCCAGGATAGCTGAAGAAGTGCTGGAAAGGGTAGATAAATGACTCTCAAAGGCACTCACCTTTGAACATCTAATTATGATCTAATTTCATTTCACCGGAGTTTCCATCTCAACCACTTTCGCCACAGGAGCATTCTTTTTCACAGATTCTATTCCTTTCAGACAACCAGTCTTGCTGGCGTATGTCTGACCTGTGGCTATTATCTCTCCGTTCCTTGCCCTCAATCTGAAACTGTATTTTCCGGTGTTATCGGTAAATACTTCGAACTTTGATATTTCATCACCTCCTCATTTTATTACTTACTCAGACAAAGCTACCGCTCAGATATTGCCAATTATAAGCTACAGCAGGTATAGCTAAGGTGCCCTCCTCCAAAAGCACTTCTTACCTCAAAAAAGGGTGATTTGCATATTATAAAAAAGTTTCTTTTTAGGGGTATAAATACATAAAAAAGTGAGAAATCTATCGTGTTTTCTGCCACAGGGCTTTATTTATATCGATCATTTCTTTCTGCTTTTCCATGAGGGAACGTCGGTAAAGCAGAGCTGCTGGATGGTACAGTTTTATGAGATGTTTGCCCTTAGGTGTGATCACCGCTTCACCCCAATCCAGTGAGGAAATGCTAAATGCCTGTTCTGCCGTGTTGCCCAGAAGTATTATTACATTAGGATCAAGTATTTCTATCTGGGCAAGCAGAAATGGTATGCATGTCTTAATCTCTTTTTGTGTTGGTTTTCTGTTATTCGGAGGTCGGCATTTTACCGTATTAATAATAGCATATTCGTTTTCATCAAGGTCCATGTAATTGATAAGTCCATCCAGGACCTTACCCGCCCTGCCACAGAAAGGGATGCCAGCTTCATCTTCGTTCTTGCCTGGGGCTTCCCCGATAAAAACCACTTTTGGTCTTTCAGAACCTCTCATTATCACTTTATTGGTAGCATTCTCGTGTAACTGGCACCTTTTACATTCCAGTATTGTTAATGTTATTCCTTTTAGTCCCAGTTTGACCAGTTCGCCCACAATTAGAGCAGGCGCATTGCAGTTTGTACTCATTTTAGTTACCTTTGGTCTTTAGATCTTCCATGAAATGTATCTGTGCGGTGATGAATGCGTTATATGGTACATCTATGGAATATCCTTTTGCACGCTGCACTATTGCACCATTCAAGAACTCTATTTCTGTCTTCTTGCGGGCTGCAAGGTCCTGCAGCATGGAAGAATGATGTGCCCGTGTATTTGGTAATTGATATTCTTTCAGGTATCTCAGATATTCAGTGGCATTATTCCAGGACAACTGAACCTTTTCAGCGGCAGTGATCATGAACGCTTCGTGTATCATTCGTTCTATTATGCTCCATGCATGTGGATTCTCCAATTTTCCATAGGGAACACCCATTATTGCTCCAAGCGGGTTCAATGCACAGTTGTAAAGGACTTTAGACCAGAGTGCTCCTTTTATATTACCTGTGGTAGACACAGGAACACCAGCTTGTTGGAGTATATTTGCAATCTTCTGTATGCTGTCATCCATTCCTGAAGGGAATCTGCCAAGCTGCATAGGGCCACTTTCCACGGATACGTGAACACTGGCATCGCCGGCCCATTCAAAACCTGTGATAATAGTGCCGCCTATAACGCTATCAGTGTATTCTGCAATTATCTCTTCATTCCCTATACCATTTTGGAGGCTTATTACTTCCCCACCTTTTATCACATCAGCGAACTGTTCACAAATGGATCTGGTAGCAGTGGACTTGGAGCTTATGAATATGTAATCAAAATTCCTGTCCTTTGGTATCTCTTCACCGCAACTGAAAAAGCTGATCTCTTCTCCCCAGATACCGGTCATTTTGAAACCTTTGGTCCTGATAATATCAGCATGTTTTTGTCTGCACACAGCATGCACATCAGCAACCTTAGAAAGACGGGCTGCTAGGGACAGACCGACGGCACCTGCACCTAATATCAATATATTCATTATATCATCACACTTCAAGGCATAATCCTGTTAGATAGAAATAATAAGGTGTGCAGTAAGGATAGATATGAAATAAGTTTTTTGCTCAACTGCTTTCCTTTTGGAAAAATTAAGCAGCTGGTCCTTGAAAGGCTAGCGGGTTAAAAAATCCAGTTCATTGGTTTTGGATGGAAAATTAATAAAGGATGTAAACCTTTTTCCCTACTGAAAAGCTTACTTATTATGCTGGCTCTTCATTCACTATTACCGAGGAATAAATAAATGGAATTGCATTTCACATTGAAAGTCTCTCTCCGGACGAGTTCAGATGTTACTCCTGCTCATGATATGATCGGGGAGTATTTAGAAGAGGCAAACAAGACCATACTCATCAAAGGTGCTTCTGATGGTTATGGAGCACAGGTTGTAGAATGGAGTACTAGCGGTAACAAGATAGACTTGCTGATAGAATCCGGAAGATATGTACGTGCTCATGATGCTCTCATACGCATACGCAAGCCTTTGGCAGCAAAATTGGGAAAGGAGTTTCGTATAGGTCTTAGGGCAATAGAGGTGGAGTCATTTATTATCTCCATGCCGGCGGAAAAACCCTTAAAACAAATGAAGATACCCTACGTGAAGTCCATAGAGTATGAGGATGGTGCAATACAGCTGTCTCTGGATGTGGGTGAGTCAGAGATAGAAAACAAGGTGCCTGACAGAATTCTTACCTTGATGGAAGATAAGATCCAGCAGCAATCCTATGGCGGTAAAGCTGAACACTGGCAATTGCTCTGGCAGAGTGAAAAGAAAGATCATAAGTTCTTTGATGATCCTACCCAGGCAATGTTAAAAGAGGGCTGGCTCAAGAGAGGTGCAAGCCGTGGCCAGTGGATACATGGACCACAGTCCACCCAGATGTTTAGGACCTTTGAGAAAATAGTGCTCGAGGAACTGTTGGGTCCGTTAGATTACAGGGAAATGATCTTCCCCAAGCTGGTGCCTTGGGAAGTCTGGCAGAAGTCAGGCCATGCGAAAGGTGTCTACCCGGAGATATACTATGTATGCCCGCCTAAAACAAGGGATCCTGAGTACTGGGAAGAGGTCAGTGATTATTACAAGGTTACTCACGAGGTTCCTACTGCTCTTATTAAAGAGAAGATCGGTGAACCTATAGGCGGTATGTGCTATGCTCAATGTCCTCCTTTTTGGATGTACCTGCAGGGCGAGACCGTACCCACGGATGAGTTTCCTATCAAGGTCTTTGACAGGTCGGGCACTTCTCACAGATATGAGAGTGGCGGTATTCACGGCATGGAACGTGTGGATGAATTCCACAGGATAGAGATCGTATGGCTTGGAACTAAGGAACAGGTCCTGGATTCTGCCAAGGAGCTGCATGAGAAGTATATGCACATATTCAATGAGATCCTTGAACTGGAATGGAGAAAGGCATGGGTTACTCCCTGGTTCATGGCTCAAGAGGGTTTGACAGGTGTAGCTGCACAGACAGAGGCAGGTACTACTGATTATGAAGCTGTTCTACCCTACAGGGGAGAGAATGGGGAATGGCTGGAATTCCAGAATGTAAGCGTAAATGGAACCAAATATCCTTCTGGCTTTAATGTCAAATGCCAGTCAGGCGAGGAACTTTGGTCAGGATGTTCGGGAGTAGGTCTGGAAAGATGGTCTTCCGCGTTCTTTGCTCAGAAAGGTCTTAACCCTGCTAACTGGCCTGAAGAATTCGCAAAGCGTGTCGGGCAAATCTCAAAGGGTATACGCTTCCTGTAAATCTAATATATCGGTCAGTGTGCTGACCGATTTCTTTATATAGGGACATGTATAGTATAGAGAGCCACTAATTAGGATCTATTCTATGTTACCGTTCTTAGGAACGAATGCACAGTGAAAAGATACATTATTCATATCATTTATCATAAGAATCCACATTGATCGGAGGAATTACTTGGCAAGAAAAGTACAGAAAAAATTAGACAAATGGAAGTCAAAGTCCTGGTATAACATTGAAGCACCTGAGTTCATAGGCAGGCACAATATCGGCACCACTGTGGCAGAGGAACCTGCACAGCTTATTGGCCGTATTGTGGAGGCCACTGTTGGTGACCTCACCAATGATTACTCAAAGCACAACACTAAACTCAAGTTCAGGATCAACGATGTCAATGGGGATGTTGCACAAACCCTTTTCATCGGACACGAGATAACTACCGATTATCTGCGTTCCATTGTCAAGAGGCAGACCTCCAGGATAGACACTAACCTTAAGGTCACCACCAAGGATGGTTACACGGTCAGAGTAAAGCCTATTTGCTTTACTGTCAAGAGGGCAAGGACCAGCCAGATCGAGGGTATCCGCGAGGTAATGGACAGAACTGTAAAGGAAAGAGCAACAGAGCTTAACTTTGAACAATTTGTAGAAGAAGCCATGATGGGCAAGCTCTCTGCTACTATTTACAGGAACGCAAAGAACATTTATCCGCTCAGAAGAGTAGAAATCAGGAAAACAGAGGTCGAAGGCGTACCAGCCGCATGACCCTGTTTTAATACTTTTTCCTGCTTGAGCCACAATAGCACAAGTCGTAATTTGCTTTTTATTTTAAGTTACTCATTTTGGCGACATTTCTTTTATATAGTAATTTATTCCGAATCTTGAGCAGAAGCATTGTATTCTTTTTGGATGAGCTCCATCATCTCTTTATTGGCATCAATGACAAAAGCACCTATGTAACCACAGTGTTTACAATGGTACAAGCCTTCCACTCCGCCTGCCTCAAAATATAGTTCAGGGCTGCCGCAGACCGGACATACTTCAATAAGTACTTCATTTGGTTGTATGTCCTCTATGAACTCTTCAGTTTCCATTTCTTCATCGTTCACCTTATCGCATCCTTCTCTTTTCCTCAATAACCATCATTCCCACATATTACAGAGGGTCAGTTTTCTATATTTATATTTCCTCTACCCTAGGTCTCATTAGAGATTTCGTTGAATGCAGGTTCTCGAGTTTTTCAGGGTAAGGGTAGAATAATGTTTGGTCTGCTAGGTAATCTATATGGAATTCTAAGATACGGGGGATCATGGCTTTCCTTAAATCCTCCAGGGATAGGCTACCTTTACGGTATTCTTCTATGCAGTTTAGTAGGTACTGCTTTTTTTCAGATTCCAGCCTGTGAGAAAAATATCCAAAAGCATGCATGAATGCATTGGCAAAATTGGCTCTTGAAGGTGGTACTAATGTCATTTCATGCAGTGTATTCACGTAAGCTGCAACTGTTTCAGCAAAATACTGGTGTTTGTGGTCGGCCAGAGTTCTTCCTAAAATCTTTACTTTTCTCTGGTCGTATGCCATGAGAAGCAGTTTATTGCGGGTTTGAAAATCTATGAGCTCCTGAATTGAACTATTGTGCAGTCTTAGGTTTGCATGCAGAAATATTCTTGTAACAAAATGCTCTCTGGCCTCAGAGTCCATGAGGGATGTTTCATCGATATGAGGTATGTCTCTTAATTGTTCCAATACTCCTTTTGCGAAGAGTCCAGTGCCATGTCTGTGCAAAGGTTCCTGTGCGTCAGCAGATGCAAATACTTTTGTTGTTCCAAATCCGCATGAAGGCGACTTCGATTTAAGGACAAATCCATCAACATCCGGTAAGTTCTCTAGAAACCCGTTGACAAAAACCTGCATTTTCCCCGTGATGTCCTGACCTGTGGCCGGCTGTAATAGCCTCGTTTTTTCTCCATTGACCAGTCGGATGGGGTGTCGTGGCACCCCTAGTCCAATATCGCATTCAGGACATACTGTTATAAACTCTGCGAAAGGCTGCAGATTCTTTACAATATCACAGAGAGCCATCTGTCCATCATATCTGCAGTGTTCAAATCCCAAGCATTTGCTTATGACTAGTATAGGGCGGGGAAATGTATGGATGTACTAGCCTCCTTTATAAGGAATGGGTAGAAACGATATTTATATGTAATGCAAAGCCGAATTGGATTTATATGTATAAATAGTAACATTTAACTTGAATCAAAGCTTGAATAGAGAGCTCATGGAGACTATATTTGCTAACCGTTTTCACTGTCGAATACCTTTTAACAAAGATTTGTATGGTTTATTTGCAAAACAACTATTAAATTTATTAAGTTCCACACTACACATAAAATACAAAAGTGGGATTTTCATTTTGCTACAAGCTAGCTCTAGCATCCACGTATCTAGGCAACTCTTCAAGTAAAATACCAACTTTAATAGGTGAACATTTTAGGGAGATGAATCTATAGCCCAAGTTTGACAATTTCATTTTTAATAAACCGAATATGCATCTTTGTTTGTTTTAACCAAAATCTTAGTACTTCCGCTTCCTTTTAGCCGATTGATAATCTCTCTACTTTTACTCATATCTGTTTTTCAGATTTTAGTCCATTTTCCGCATACCTATTTGCCAGTATCATAGTTGTCATTAGAATGTGTGTGTTTTTTTGATTTTTGTCCACATTTGATTCAGAGAATTTGACAGCGCACTCAGATCTTCGAAAACGGCTCCTAATCGTACTTCATATTATTTTCAGGAACAGAAAATATCCAAAAAAAGCTTAATGGAATTTGGCAGTTGAACACAATTCTAATGAAAAAGATAGGTAAGTTGGTAAAATCAGGTTCAATTTGCTGCAAATCACATCAAATCTAAGGCAAATACAGCCTAATTCGCCACATTTTATATGAAAAAATATAACCTGTCAAATATGTTTTCCTGACAAAAAAATAGAACAATTGGGCTAAAAGAGAAGACATTCTATTTATCAAGGAGTGATAACTGTCAAACTTAGGTTGTAAGCAAAATATATGATGTTCTTGACTTTTCTACATTTTTGAGTAATACAAATTTTTACCACTCCTGTAGTAAAACATATCATTTTTGTCAACAAAGGGTAATTTTGAGCCTTTTGCTGTCCAGATCCAAAGGAGTATGTTTTTCTGATATCTTTTTTGTGTTAAATGGTGGGGTTGCAGGTCAGGCATACGTCATTCATATAAACTTTGTACCACTCACTTTCACGCAAACATGGCATACCGTCGCAGCATGGCGATTCTTGTTTTTAGACTGTTTGACTTGTTCACTCAATCGTAAAATCATGTTTGAAAAGTTGCACTAATACCAAACATTAGCAGAACTTTAAAGAATTGTTCGTATAATTGGTAACACTCTGATGTGCCTCCCAGTAAAAACAACGTGTCTTTATTTATTTTATGGAAATGTTGTGGTGGAACACTGCTTGTTTTACTCTGGTCATAGAAGTTTTATATACTCATCTTGTTCTTATTTTATGTCGGGGATAAAATGGGAATATTCGATTTTTTGAAGAAAAAGAATGCTCAAGCCTGGTATAACAAAGGTGTTACACTTATTGAGCTTGGTAGATATGAGTACGCAATACAAGCTTATGATAAAGCCATCGAACATGATCCCAAGTATGCAGTTGCCTGGAATAACAAAGGTTATGCACTTGGTGTGCTTGGTAGATATGAGTACGCAATACAAGCTTATGATAAAGCCATCGAACTTGATCCCAAGCATGCTCAAGTCTGGAATAACAAAGGTTATGTACTTGGTAATCTGGGCAGATATGAAGAAGCACTACAAGCATATGATAAAGCCATCGAACTTGATCCCAAGTATGCAACTGCCTGGCATAGCAAAGGTTATGCACTTGGTAATCTGGGCAGATATGAAGAAGCACTACAAGCTTATGATAAAGTCATCGAACTTGATCCAATGAATGCTCAAGCATGGCATAACAAAGGTATTGCACTTTATTCTCTGGGCAGATATGATGAAGCTCGAGTATGTTTTGATAAGGAAAAGAATAAAAAGCCTAATGATAGTGTTTTTTGAGTTGGGATATACAGTATATCCCAATATTCCATGATTCTTTTTTTACAACAGTGAGGTAGCAGGTAGGAAATACCATATTCCTATAGACTTTTGAATGCTTGGTCGGAGAAAAATATAGGCAAAATACCATACATCTAATATAAAATTAGAACAAATAT
>MVQW01000066.1 GCA_002067265.1 Methanomethylovorans sp. PtaU1.Bin073
TCCTTTTGCCTGATATAGTGGATATCCACAAGAGAAGAGATGTCCTGCACCATTTTAAGCATCTCTGTTTTTCCCTTGCTCTTCAAGTGCATTTCCAACTCAGGAGAATCGTCAAAATAGTCCTCTATAGACCTTTTACTTCTTCCCGTGACGAATATAATATCGTCTATGCCGGAGTTTATAGCCTCTTCTACTACATAGTGGATCACTGGCTTATCGATGATAGGAAGCATTTCCTTTGGCATGGATTTAGTTACCGGGAGGAATCTTGTACCAAGTCCTGCAGTTGGTATTACCGCTTTCTTAATAGTCATTTTTCATCCTCTTTATTGTTTCACCCTTCCATACTCATCGTCATAACGGACGATATCATCTTCATCCACACATTCTCCAAGTTGCACTTCTATGATTTCCAGAGGTAGTTTTCCTTCATTAGCAAGTCTATGTCTCATGCCAGCTCTAATGAAAGTGCTTTCTCCTTGCCTGAGGAAAAATATTTCATCGTTTATCTGTACCGTTGCCATCCCTTTGACTACTATCCAATGTTCACTGCGGTGGTAATGGAGTTGCAGGCTCAACTTCTTTTTTGGCTCAACTATGATGTTCTTTATCTTGTGACGATCGGATTTCTCCATCACAGTATAGGAACCCCACGGCCTGTATACTGTCTGCTGCAAATATGCCCTCTCATCATTTTTGTTGTGCAATGTGTCAGCCACTTGTTTTACTTTCTGGCTGCTTTTCCTTGGACATACAAGTAATGCATCGGGTGTATCTATCACAGCCATATCTTCGACGTCTATAAGAGCAACGAGTTTATCGCATTTGGAATAAAGGAGGTTGTTCTTCGAATTGATCAGGATGTCTTCACATTCGTAAATGACATTTCCATTGTCGTCTTTATCCGATTCTTCATATATTGCATTGAAGTTTCCAAGATCGCTCCATTTATGTTCCAGGCGCACGACTACAACATTCTTGGATTTTTCCATGATTCCATAGTCGATAGATATTGCTCTTACTTTGTCAAATATTTCTTCAATGGTTGCATCAGGATTGATCTCTGGATCAAAAGCCTTATAAAATGTTTTTTCCTGTTGCTGTAATTCTCTAAAGAATACATCAGTGTCAAAAAGGAACATTCCGCTATTCCAAAGACATCCTTCGTTCAAATATTTCAGAGCATCATCGTGATTCGGTTTCTCTCTGAATTCAGCGACCTTATATCCGGCACCGATCTTTTCAGATGGTTTTATGTATCCATATCCGGTATGTGGTGATGTGGGTACTATTCCAAAAGTGACCAGATGATCCATTGCAAGGGTTTGTGCATTTTTGATCGTTTCCATTGCACGTATGTCGAGAACATGATCGGAAGAAAAAACCCCTACCATTGATTTTCCGAACTTCTTGACGATTTCCCTCATGCCGAAGCTAATAGCAGGAAGCGTGTTCTTCGGCTCTGGCTCAATAAGCACATTTTCCGGGGGTAGGTCGTATCCCAACTCTTTAGCCTGACCTGTAACAAAGAATCTCTGTGAATCATTTGTAACAACGAAGATTTCCGATATATCAGAGACTTCCAGGCAGCGTGTTAAGGTGTTCTGGAAAAACGATGTATCTTTAAGTTTCAGGAACTGTTTAGGGTTATGCTTTCTGCTTAATGGCCATAGTCTTGTTCCAGATCCACCGGCAAGGATAAGCGATTTAATATTTTCATCTCCTCTTTTAATTGTGCACTTTCTTGATCAGTTTATGTTTAGGCAGATTTGCTTTGTACCAATTGATAATAGTTGATTTTCTAGTTCTTTAGTCCAGAATTATATACTTAAAATGCTTATTAATATTTATCAGTTACCAATATTCTCTGTAGACGATAATTTACACTTCTGTACATCTCTCTATTAGTGATGTTTATATTCTTTAAATATTAAATAAGTTTAAAGTCATCTTTTTTCTCAAAAAACTTTCAGATTGCATACCATGAAATCTAATTTAATTTCTATGCTATCGGTCGCATCTCATGTTCAATGCTTAGATTAATGAGAATTTCAATATCGGATAAAAAATAAAATATAGAATGATTCCTATAATACATGTGAAGCAAGGTTTTTGTATGGCATCTCAAAAGCAATTAAATGAATCCTCTGTGGGTCTTGATTCAAAAGAAAATAATATTATGTCTAACTTAATACACAATATAAAATCATCCCGAGTATTGCAGTTAATACTGGCAATAACATTTTTAGGTGCTTTTTTAAGGATCTATCAGCTTGGAACTGAATCTGTCTGGCTTGATGAAGCAACAACTTATCTAATGTCATCCAATACTTTGTCCGGAATATATGAGATAACAAAAGGCGATGTTCACCCTCCTCTTTATTATTTTGTGGTTCATTTTTTCCTATTTGGAGGAAAGTCGGAAGCATTATTACGTTTTCCTTCAATGATGTTCGGAATACTTTCGATTCCATTATTGTACATGCTGGGAACACGCTTATTCAGTGTAAAAGAAGGTCTCATCAGTTCGTTTTTGCTTTCTATCTCTTTGGCCCATATTTACTATTCTCAGGAAGCAAGAATGTATTCGATGATGGTATTTTTGACACTTGGTTCCATTTTCTGTTTTTATGTTGCTATTGAGGATAAAAGGAACAGTTTCTGGTTCTTGTTTGTTGTTTTCACCGTGCTCAATATCTATACGCATTATTTCGGTTTCTTCATTTTCCCTATCGAAATACTATATTTTATAGTTCTCTTGTTTTCTTATGAACAAAAAAAGCTGCATTTTAATACAGAAAGATTGCCACAAGCAAAGGTCTTTTTTGCCAGCGTGGCTTTAATTTTAATTTCCATAATTCCCAGAATTCAGGTTTTCTTTGAACAGGCGGCCTCAAGAGTTGGAGGACAAGTGACCTGGGGTGTGGACCAGGCACATTTCGTATCAAGCATGCTCTCTCATTTTACAATGTCCGAATCTCCTTCTCTGCTTTACCTTACTTTTTTTGTTATAGGTTTAGTAGTAATGATCCGTTCTAGTCGGAGCCAGTCTTTTTTATTGGGTTCATGGTTAATTCTTCCAGTAATGGTAAGTTACTACCTTTCAGATGTAATGCCCTTTCATCCAAGGTATCTTCTTTTTATTCTGCCTGCTTATCTTCTTATTATTTCACGCGGTTTAACTGCAACTTCGAATTTTATATATTCTGCAAACAAACTTCCCAAAGAAGATCGTAAGTCATTGGGGAATAAGCAGCAATTTCTCACAGTGATCCTTTTGCTTGTTTTCTTACTGAATGCCGTATTTCCAATTATAACCTACTATTCTTCTCCTCAGAAAGAAGATTGGAGAAGTGTGGCAACCTACATTTCTTCAGTATCAAAAGAGGGAGATGTAATCATACCACTTCCGAGCTACATTGCAAAACCACTTGAATTCTATTATAATAACTCCGCCGATGGGACATATATAAAAACATCAGGATATAGCCAGCAGGAACTGGATAATATGGTCAGCGGAAGGACTAGCACAAGTTTCTTTGTTCTCACAGGAGATATCAACGCAGCAAATCCCAATGGGAGCGCTGTTACATGGCTAGGAGCAAATGCTGAGGTGTTAAATATCATCACCAATGTGTACATCCTGACTCCTAAGGTCTGATCCATGCACATTGAAATCAAATAATTCTAGTTTTCAATAAGTGAGAAAAATACTGTTTTTACTATTTATCAACTGAATTCTTAAGTACTATTAATATTATCCTATCCACCATAATCTTCCAATACAGTTTAAAATGTGATCGAATGTCATACAGGATAATTGAGAAACGTGATATGGTTCACCAGGTACACCTGATGAGGGTACTTGCGCCAGATGTGGCAAAGGCTGCAAAACCCGGGCAATTTGTGATAATCCGAATTGATGAGCAAAGTGAAAGAATTCCTCTTACAATTGCAGATTATAATGTTGCGGAAGGTTCAGTAACCATTATTTTCCAGGAAATGGGTAAGACTACCAAACGGCTGGCTGCTCTAAGAGCTCAGGACGAGCTTGAGGACTTTGTAGGCCCGCTGGGTACCCCCTCCGAAATAGAGAAACTTGGTACTGTTGTACTTGTTGGGGGAGGCGTGGGTGTTGCTCCTGTTTATCCCCAGGCAAGAGCCTACAAGGCTGCAGGCAATAAAGTGATTTCTATCATAGGTGCAAGAAGTGAGAATTTGCTGATCCTGGAAGAAGAAATGCAGGCAGCAAGTGACGAACTTCATATCTGTACAGATGACGGCACAAAAGGACATCATGGGTTTGTTACCGATGTGCTCCAAAAAATGCTGCAAAACGGTGAACATGTGGATAGAGTAGTAGCCATTGGTCCACCTATAATGATGCGTGCTGTGACAGGTGTCACCAGGCCTTTCGGTGTCCAGACTATTGTGAGCCTCAATCCCATTATGATCGATGGTACGGGTATGTGTGGAGGTTGCCGTGTTTCAGTGGGCGGCGAGACCAGATTTGCCTGTGTGGACGGGCCGGAATTCGATGGACATAAGGTAGATTTCAACCTGCTCATGAGCCGTCTGGCAGTTTATAGAGATGAAGAAAGCAGTTCTCTTAAGAAACATGAATGTAAATGCGAAGGTGGGAAATAATGGCAACCAGACAGCCTATGCCAGTACAAGACCCGGCTGAAAGACGTAAGAACTTCAATGAAGTGGCACTGGGTTACACTGAAGAGCAGGCAATTGCTGAAGCTGAACGCTGCCTTCAATGCAAGGATCCCAAATGTGTGCAGGGATGTCCAGTGAATATCGATATCTCCGCTTTCATAGCAAATATTGCTGAACACGATTTCGATGCAGCTATAAGGACCATCAAGCTCACTAATGCTCTTCCGGCAGTTTGCGGACGTGTCTGTCCTCAGGAAGTGCAGTGCGAAGAATACTGTGTACTTGCAAAGAAAGGGCAACCTATAGCTATAGGCCGCCTTGAACGTTTTGCTGCAGATTATGAGAGTGCTAAAGGTGTCGTATCTCCTCAGAAGGCAAAGTCGACCGGTAAACATGTGGCTGTAGTAGGCTCAGGTCCTGCGGGACTAACAGCTGCTGCTGACCTTGCAAAAGCCGGTCATTCAGTGACCATTTTTGAATCACTTCACGAGCCAGGAGGAGTACTTACTTACGGTATTCCTGAGTTCCGTCTTCCGAAGGCGATAGTACGCCAGGAAGTCGAATACATCAAACAGCTTGGGGTAGACATAAAAGTAGACTATATAATTGGCAGGATCAAGACACTGGACGAACTGAGAAAAGAGTTCGATGCCGTCTTCCTGGGCACGGGTGCAGGACTACCCAATTTCATGGGTATCGAAGGCGAGAACTTCAATGGTGTCTATTCTGCAAATGAGTTCCTGACCCGTGTGAATCTTATGAAGGCTTTCCGTTTTCCTGATTATGATACGCCGATAAAGCGTGGTAAGAAGGTCATAGTTGTAGGCGGCGGAAATGTGGCAATGGATGCTGCTCGCTGTGCCCTCAGGCTGGGTGCTGATGAAGTTAGCATCGTCTACCGCCGTGGCGAGGATGAACTTCCTGCACGCAGAGAAGAAATCGAGAATGCTAAGGAAGAAGGCATTATCTTCAGGCTGCTCACAAACCCCGTGCGCATTTTAGGTGATGATAAAATGAAGGTAAAGGGTGTGGAGTGCATCAGGATGGAGCTTGGTGAACCAGATGCATCAGGCCGCAGGAAACCCCTGGCAGTAAAAGGTTCAGAACATGAGATCGAGGCTGATACTGTGATCATTGCCATAGGTACATCTCCAAATCCGATCATATTTACAGGTTCCAAGGGGCTTAAATCAACTCCTAAGGGCACTATAGTCGTGGATGATTCAGCCATGAGCTCTATCCCGGGCGTATGTGCAGGTGGAGATGTTGTCACTGGTGCAGCAACGGTTATCAGTGCCATGGGTGCAGGAAAGCTTGCCGCCCAGACGATCAATGAATACCTTAACAAATGACCGTATAATATCGGTCAATTCTTTTTTAAATAGGCCCGTATGAAACCGCAAAAAAGATCTTTTTCTTACAATGCTGATTCTTCTGCAAACAAACCTGTCAATAGACGTGTTCAAGCAGGTTCATCAAGGTCATGGAAACAGCATGGCATCAATCTTCAGCATAATATTTTCTGGTGTCAGCATTGCAATGTGCCTCTGTTGAATCCCATATGTGATATTTGCAAATCCGAGGGCACTCATATTAATCTGTCACCTCCGGGGGATATAAGGTTCTGCTCACATTATGAAAGAGAAGTTCTTAAAGGTCTTCTGTTAACGGCTTTCGGTTGTGATCCAATTGGTGACAGGATAGTACTGCTCAACAAGACCACAGGTGACGACAGAACAGATGAAGTAATAGTTGATGGATTGCATTTTGGGATACTGCGCTTTGATATGAGAGGCTTAGGGTATGTTTTTGACCTGTCCGTTGACGGTGCAAAGATCCTGGCCGCGCATACCATAAACAAAACCGTTGAACTCAAGAAAGCTTCCAGTCACCTCAGCGGCAAAAAGGTAAAAGCTGACCAGCTTCTGAACTTCACAGCAGATATCAAAAAACAGGATACTGTCCTAATCAAATGTAAAAGTCTTATCGGTTTTGGTGTATCTCTTTCTGATCATGAGCACTTTAAAAACTCAGAAGATGCTGTATTACGTGTAAGGAAACTTGATGGGAATCCTGTTTCACTTAACCCTCATATATCTTCCGTGCAAGATGTGATCAAAGCAAACACAAGCCACATGGAAAAGATTTCCAGGGATGCTGCTAATGTTATCAAGGGTATTGTCAACCGCAAGGAATACAAAGACCTGCCGGTCCATGTGTCGTTCAGTGGTGGGAAGGATAGCCTTGTGGTGCTTGATCTTACCCGCAGTACTCTTAAAAAAAGACCTCTTAAGGCTTTTTTCCTTAATACTGGTATTGAATTCCCTGAAACCGTGGAATTCGCACGGAATTTTTGTTCAAGTTGTGGTATCGAGTTAATAGAATCAGCCGCAGGTGATGCTTTCTGGGAGAATCTTGAAAGGTTCGGTCCCCCTGCAAAAGACATGCGCTGGTGCTGCAAGGTCTGTAAATTAGCACCTGCTAACAGGGTTATAGACGGATCCACAAGTGAAGGGGATGTATGCCTTACTGTGGATGGTAAAAGGAAATACGAGTCTTTCTCAAGAGCTTCCATTTCTGCCAGTGAGAGAAATCCCTTTGTTCCCACACAGCTCAATATTTTCCCCATCCGGGACTGGAGGGCGATAGAAGTATGGTTGTATATATATGGAAAGAACCTTGAGTACAATCCTCTTTATGATATGGGTTTCGAAAGAGTAGGGTGCTACCTCTGTCCTGCTTCTTTATCTGCGGAATACCAGCTTTTTTCCAGGTTGCATCCTGACCTTCATGCACGCTGGCACGGATACCTCCTGGAATGGGCCAACAAAAAGGGGCTGCCGGAGTCTTTTGTAGAACATGGTCTATGGCGCTGGAAAGAACTGCCTCCCAAAATGATCAAGCTTGCAGAAGAGCTTGGGATAAAATATGACCTCCCCGCAGCTAATGAAAACTTCAGTGTAGACTCTGTAAGTGGTGCTTCTCCATGTACTGGCGGAGGTTTTACAATTGAAGCTAAGGTGGGGGGTGTTTCTCTTCAGGATGCAGCAGATGTTCTGTATATTATAGGCGATCTAAAGGCCGCTGAAAGTATGGGGGTGCTGCTTGTAAGAGCAGGTGATGCAACAGTTAAGTTCTTCTCTTCGGGTAACCTGCTGGTCACTGCTGATAGCAGAGAAAAAGCTACCGAAGTATTTAGACAGGTCACACTGCAGCTTATGAGAGTGTGCATGTGTACAAGGTGTGGCATCTGCCAAGGTGTATGTCCCGTGAATGCCATTGAAATTGATGATATGCGAGGCCTCTTTATAAGTAATGCTTGCATCAGATGTGGCAAGTGTATTCAACCATGTGTGGTTTTGAAATACGCTCCCCGTAATCTCCCGTGGCTTAGGCAGGGCCAGTAATATGGGTGAAGCTTTAATAGTTTTGTACTAATTATATAACAGTCACAAAATAAAAAATACAAGATGTGTATACATGCAGTTAGGTCAATTAGATGGTATTTCTGTACTCATATCTTCCAGATTAAAGATAGCTGTCGTTTTGATCATTATACTGCTTTCACTGATACTTGCTTCTATTTTTCTTCCTCTTGCAGATGGCATTGTACTGGGTTTAGTTTTAGCATATATAGCACGGCCAATCTATCTTAAGCTACATCGGTATCATCGTTTAGGTGCATTGATAGCTACTCTAATTATTGTACTGCCGGTAGTTTTTATCATAGGTTCCGGAGTATTTGAGATACTACGTTTTATCGGCTGGATCTTCGATAACCAGACAGTCTTCATTAACAGGCTCTTCGATTTCGTGCAGTCTATAGATGTACCGCCAGAATACAATGAGCCTATTCGTCAATTTATATGGGATACTTCTACTTCCATACTACCTCTCTTAAGTGGGTTTGGTTTGCTATCCTATGCAAAGACCATTTTAATGTTCGTTCTCAACCTGGTCATATCCGTATTGGTGTGTTATTTCCTGCTGGCTGACGGCTATAAGGTTTACAAAAATCTGGTAGCTTTCATGCCAGTGGACAACAGGCCATGGGTTGCAGAATATATAAAACACCTCGACCTGATACTTAAAGGAGTGTTCATTGGTAATGCTTATGCTGCTCTATTTGTTAGTGTGACTTCTCTGGTGGTATTCTACTTATTTGGATTTTCTCATATTCTTGCCCTAGCAACGCTAATTTTCATCGCATCGATTATACCACTTTTTGCAGGTTATACTGTTCTTATTGCTCTTGCGATTGTCCGCTATTTCCAGATGGGGCTCGAATCAGCTTTAATATTCTTTATTGTTGCTTCCGTTGTAATTTACCTGCCACCTGAATTTATACTCCGGCCGTACCTTGCAAGCATGCATTCGCGGGTCCATCCTCTGTTAATAATGCTCTCTTTCCTGGGTGGTGCTTTTGT
>MVQW01000067.1 GCA_002067265.1 Methanomethylovorans sp. PtaU1.Bin073
TCTCTGATCATAGCTGTGTAAGAACACAGCCCTTTCTTTTTATTTTTAATAATATTGCTTTTTCGAGCCGAAGGCAAATTAAAAGGTTCAGGCATTCAAACTGCTGCGCAATTCCTTTGCTGGAATAGATAAATGCGAATGAAAAATCGGGCATGTTAAATTTAAATATTACTTTAAGAAATATTCTATTATGAAGAACGCTGAACTATCAGAAAAACTTGTAAAAACACTTGGCCTCAGGTATGAACCAGTAGCTGTCAAGTTGATTAAAAAGGGACAAAATATTCCGGATGGATTCACAGAGCCTGAAAGCAATATAAAACACTGCCAGTCTATTATGAGGGCAAGAAAAGGTGAATCTTTTGTAATCCCTGCTGGAAAACATGCATGTGTTGTGGGTGCATCAAGCCTAGGTCTGATTCCGATTCCGCCAAAGGTTAAATCAGGTGAATTCCATGCAAATCTTGGAATGTTCGAATGTGTCGATGCTGCTGCAAATATGATCTCCCAACGTTCTGAATTGGAAGAGGGCAGTACAGTTGCTACAGTTGTTGGTCCGCTGAAAGATTTCGAATTTGAGCCTGATGTAGTGGTTCTGGTTGATGTTCCGGAAACTCTTTACTGGCTTGTTCCGGCAGCAACTTTTTTTGAAGGCGGCAGACAGACTTTCAATACCGCGGCTTTCCAGGCTACATGTGTGGATTCTACTCTCCTTCCTTTGCTTACCGGTAAGATGAACATGAGCCTTGGATGTTTCGGATGCCGCAGGTCCACGGATATCCAAAATGAAGAAATGATTGCAGGCATACCTTACGTAAATCTGGAGAAAATGGTCGAAGCCCTTGAGAAAATACACGAGGGACCAATGCAAAAAGCAAGAAAAAAAGAGGGCTGAGGCTTTTACTTCTCAGCACTTATTTTTAAGAAAAGAAGATGTTCAGTTGCTGAACATCGTTTTTGCAGATGCCACAAGCCCTGGCAACATATCCACTGGTATGCTCATAATCATCTCGTCTTCTTTTATTTCGGTGTACTTGCGACTGCCGCTGCATCCTATGGTTACGCCTGCTTCTCCTGAGAGGTATGGATAAGCTACGCCATCTGCACAAACGCTCTGTTTGCCGGCAAAGCTTGCATTGACTCGTCCGCCGTTCTTGTGTAATAATGCCTGTGACAGTTCCATTACCTGCTTAGGGGTTGTAATGATCAATACTACGTCAGGTTTGAAAGTAGTTTTCTCAAGAGGTGAGTATACTACAGCTTTTACTGAATTTCCTGCTACTCGTGGAACTTTCTCCATAGTGCTCTTTGCAGCATCAAGTGATCCGAAATGATTAAGGTGATAGTACACTTCTCCTGTTTTCAGTTTCTCGCCCATTTCAGTAAGTCCCATTACTGCAGCTCCGCCTTTGCACATGTGATCGTCAAGAAGAGAATAGAACTGAGATCCTTTTCTCCTTACATTATCTACCATCTGACAGTGCCTTGTGTTCTCTCCTATCCTTGCAATATCCGAAGGCAGGCTTTCATTTTCCTTAACAAGATGTACAGCAACTGGTGATGTTTTTAGATGGAGTGTGTCTACAAGTTCTTTTCCTAATTTTTGGATCTCTTCGTTGTTCATTAACTTGTCTCCTGTGTTAGTCATAGGTTTTGATCGGATGTGTGAATATTGTGCAAAACTATATATATAGTTTGCCAGAGGGTGGTTCTGTTAAGTTAAGGATTATGGACTCATGGTAAATGTTTATGCCATTTGATACGATTATTGGAATATGCTTTAAAAATATCCATTCATCGTACTATATTAGCAAAAGTCACACATTACAATCTACTAATGATACAAAATTACCTTTCGAGAGGTGTGATTTATATGCTTCTTTTTTTAAAATCCCGACTACAACTAAATATTCAGGTGCATCTCCAGATGAAAAAAGTTTTATGCGTACCATAATTTCACGCTTTTCATTTAAGTTCATTATGATCTCATGAATTGTATTCTCAGACATCATTATTTTATCATTACACGTTCCAACATATCTGCAAATTTGTTCATCTTTTAAAGTCGACTTAATTTTTACTTCGCTGATCTCGTGTTTTCTAATTATTTCATCTGGTTCCCCTAAGCAAATAAGCGAAAAAGCTCTTACTTCAACTCCTTTTCCATAACTTCGCTCATCAATGTAAGCGGGCAATGGATATTCTAAAAAGCAGATTGTAGTAAAATGTTCGTTTGGCGGCAATAGTAACACTTCCTCTTTTCCATCTTTTTTAGTTATAAGAGGTAAAAGTGCTGGTCTATGTTCTTTATTCCTTGTTTTTAAACCCAATGAAGTCCGTGCTTCTAAAAACATACCTCTTAAAACATCTTTCTCAAACTCAGCTGTTATTTTTGCACATATTTCACAACTTGATTTTGGAAGTATCCACTGGCCATTTAAACCATAAGGAATTATATGTTCGTTTCCTAAATTTTCTGTACTACCACAATATATGCATTTTCCAACAGGTTTGTAAGATTTACCAGATTTATGTACTTTTTTAACTGAATCCATATTTATCATTCACAGATTAATGTGGAAATTATATTGCTATTTTCTTTAATAGTGCTATTGTTTAGCATTTTTAAGTAGGTATAACTTGCTAACTTAGCAGTCATTCAATTTATTTCGATATTCCTTAACTTTATAGAATCCCTGTTGAATCTGATATCTTATGTTATATATACAGTATTTTCACAAAAAGAATATGACCAAAGAAAAGCATCTATTCTCAAAAGATAAATTCTGGCCACCGTCTTCTCGATGGCCGGATACGAAAGCTCAAGCTTTCTGAGAGACGTTCAGTACAATCTGATTGTCTTTTACATTCACTACTACAGTTGAGCCTTC
>MVQW01000068.1 GCA_002067265.1 Methanomethylovorans sp. PtaU1.Bin073
TCAGAAGCAAGAAAATACGAAGGCACCGGTCTTGGACTTGCCCTTTCAAAAGAGCTTGTTGAACTTCATGGTGGAAGTATATGGGCTGAAAGCGAACCAGGAAAGGGAAGTAATTTTACTTTTACCCTGCCTTTGTACAAATAAGTTCATCTTCAAATGATAATGTCAAATACATTATTACTATCACGTATCTTTTCTGCTGCTTTGCAATAAAGTGAATAACTTAAATTGTTACTTCTTGAATCTATAAAATGTTGTGCAACATAATACTTTTATATTAATATAGCTGAATATAAAATGGGGATATAAAGTAATGCACAGGGGATGCATCGTGCATTGAAAAACATATACAGATACTCGATTGGGAGATGTATCAAAATGATCACAGGGGATAATAAAGCAATAAGCAATATCTTATATGAGGGACTCCCCATTCGTAAGTTTGTAGCACCAGAGATTATATTGGGGGATGGTTCCAGAAGCCTCATTAACCAACACATTCTCAGTTTATCTGGTCAAAATATATTTTTGGTTACAGATCCGGGAGTTATGAAAGCTGGCTGGGCGGGAGAAATAATTGATAACCTAATGGCCGCAGGTTTAGAAGTAGTGATCTATGACAAAGTTTCCCAAAACCCGCGATCACAAGAGGTCATGCAAGGGGCGGAGCTTTATGTAGAGAACAACTGTGACCTCATAGTAGCTGTAGGGGGTGGCAGCCCGATGGACTGTGGCAAAGCAATCGGTGCAGTAGTATCAAACCGTTGCAACGTTCTGGAACTGGAAGGAGTTGACGAGGTAGTTGTTCCAGGGCCACCGCTTATATGTATACCGACAACAGCAGGGTCTTCTGCTGATGTATCTCAGTTTGCCATAATAACTGACGAAAGAAAAAGGCGCAAGTTTGCCATCATCAGCAAGACTATGGTACCAGACTTAGCGTTAATTGATCCGGAAGTTACACTTTCGATGAGCCCTGAATTGACAGCGGCTACCGGCATGGATGCTCTATGTCACGCTTTTGAGTCATATGTTTCAAATGCCTCTTCTGTCATGACCGATATGTATGCTTTAGAGGCTACCAGACTATTAGCCGAATATCTGCCAAAAGCATATGCAGATCCGGGTAACATCATGTACAGGGATAAAGTCATGCTGGGAAGTATGTATGCAGGTCTGGCATTTTCTAACGCCAGCCTGGGTTTAGTGCATGCAATGGCTCATAGTCTCGGAGGGTATCTTGACTCCCCACACGGCGAATGCAATGCTCAGCTTCTGGAACATGTTGCTGCCTTTAATTATTCCTCGGCGGCTGACAAATATAGGGATCTTGAGGCTGCCATGTCTGGAAAAGAGATACCTGAGAACAAAGGAATTGAGGGCCTTATACGCGAACTGCGCAGTATGACCAGCCAGCTGAGAATAGAACCAGGTTTGTCAAACATGGGAGTAAAAGAGGAGGAGATTAAATACCTCAGTGAGAATGCATTCCTGGACCCCTGTTTAGCCACAAATCCCCGTCCTGCGACCAGAGAAGATATTGAGAGACTTTATTATGGAGCACTCTGAAGAAGACCACAGGCTGGACAGTCTGCGAAAAAAGATCATTGGGCTGGGAGAGACTTCTCATAGGAAAAGCTATTACCCTCAGCTACAGGAACAGCTTGGGCAGTTAAGCTTAGCTATGCATGCATTGCAGGAAAGTGAGGAAAAGTACCGCACACTGATTGAGAATGTCAATATCGGCATTCTCAGAAGTGAACCATGGGAAGGCGGCCATTTTATTCAGACGAACCCGGCATTATGCAAGATGTTAGGATTCAATGATGAAAAAGAACTTATGGAAATACCTGTGGAACAAGTCTATCTTCATCCTGAGGAACGTTCTGAGCTACTGAGAGAGCTGAAACAATCAGGCAAAATAAAGGACCGCAAGGTAATGTTCAAGCGCAGGGATGGGTCACCAGTGCTGTGTTCGATTACTTTTTCAGCACAGTATGATTCTAATGGTAACGTAATTTTCTTAGACGGCGTGGCTGAGGACATAACAGAAAAAGAGGAGAAAGAAGCTGCTTTAAGAGAGAGCGAGGAAAAGTACCGCACACTGGTTGAAAATGTAAATATCGGTATTATCAGAAGTGAACCATGGAAGGGGGGCCATATAATTCAGGCGAACCCCACAGCATACAAGATGCTGGGATTCAATGATGAAAAAGAGTTACTGGACAGACCTGTGGAAGAAATCTATCGTTATCCAGAGGAACGCTCTGAGCTACTGAGAGAGCTGAAGCAAACAGGCAAGATAAAGGACCGCAAAATAATGTTCAAGCGCAGGGATGGAGTCAATATCATGGCTTCTGTTTCATTTTCAGCAAACTATGATTCTAGTGGTAACTTGAGTTATTTGGATGGGGTAATTGAAGATATAACCGAGAAAGAGAAGATGTACGAAGCTCTAAGACAGATCAACAGCAAGCTTAACCTCCTTAGCTCCATCACACGCCACGATATAATTAATCAGGTAATGATCATGGAAGGATACCTATACCTGGTGATGGAACGAATAGATAACCCGGAACTACTCAGGATGTTGGAGAGGATGAAGGCGAGTGTGAGGTCTATTGATAGGCATATTATGTTCACCAAAGATTATGAGGATGTTGGCATTCATGCTCCGCAGTGGGTCAATCTGCGAGAAGTAGTGACCAGTGCTATGGTTCCAGTGGACAAGGCATTGATAAATATGCATATGGACGTAAAAGACTATTTGATCTTCACTGACCCGATGATAAAGAAAGTGTTCTATAATCTGGCCAACAACGTAATAAAACACAGCAAGGCCAGTAATCTCACAATCACCACTGTGGAGGAAAAAGATAAATTATTGGTAGTATTCCAAGACGATGGTATTGGAATCAAAGACAAAAGCAAATTGTTCAAGAAAGGAAATTCTACTTCTGGATACGGGCTTTTTTTATCAAAAGAGATACTGTCTATAACCGGCATCGGAATCAGAGAAACGGGCTTACCGGGAGAAGGAGCACGATTTGAGCTTATATTCTCTCCTGGACAATACAAAGTTCCCTCAGATAAAACAGCACAATAAAAGAATAGATAAAGGTTCAATATGAGACTACACAGATCTGTTATTACCTTAACTAGAGCCTAATTTTTTAATGTATGCTGACATATACAGGATGGAGATATTCAATGACCGATAATACACAGATTGTCCTTGAAGCGATGAAGAACGCTGGCAAGCCACTAAGACCTGGAGATGTTGCAAAGATGACAGGGATTGACAGCAAAGAAGTGAGCAAGATAATCAGCTCTTTGAAAGAAGAAGGAAAAGTCATCTCACCAAAGAGATGTTATTATTCTGCTGAATAAGCAGTAAACTTTTTTTTACTTTTACGTTTATTTGATCATTGCGCAACCTGGGTGTGCTTACTACTGTAATTCTATGTATGCACTTAGGCATCGTATTGTTGCACATAATATCAATTTCCCATTTATAGCCACTAGAGTGATTCAGAGGTTACAACGAGATTACACCACGAGAATCCCCCGTACCTTGGGACTGATTTACAGAGTTATTGATACTATAAGCTTTTATTTAATGAATGCAAGGTAAAATAGCAAATATGAACAATAGTCTTAATAAAAAATTATCAATTCCGAATAAATATTTAATTTTAATTGCAGGCATCGTTTGGATATTTGCTGGATTAATGGTAATAAAAACAGGATTCCCATATTTTGTGATCAAAGGTAAGTTTACTTTTAAAATACTGCTAGCTGCTTCAGTATTTTTAGTTTTTTATGTGTCTATCTTTTCTAGATTAGTTGACAAGCACACTAATAGAATAAATAGCGATAGTAGAACAAGAATGTTTTTTTTGGAATTCTTTGATAAAAGGTCATACCTAATTATGTTGATAATGATATTAGGTGGTATTACTATCCGGAAACTTAGTCTTTTGCCGGGTTATTTTATAGGATTCTTTTATGTTGGGATTGGTTTAGCACTGTTCTCCTGTGGAGTGAAGTTCGTATATAATTTTATGACTTTACCCATATAATAACATGACCTTATCGTACAATTTAAAGTAAATTGAGATGAAGTTATAAAATGGTTAATGTCCTTCCAAATCCTGCCCTTTCAACATCCTACTTAGGAAATTACCCTACATTTTTAACTAATGTAATGTGCACCTTTCTCTGACGCGGTCCATCAAGTTCAACGAAGAATATTCTTTGCCATGTACCCAATACGAGTTTTCCGTCTACTATAGGCACTGTTTCACTTGACCCTAAAAGCATGGCTCGAAGGTGAGAATCAGCATTATTGTCTATACGATCATGATTGTATCCTGCACCGGGGGGTACTAGCTTGTTGAGCAGATTGAACATATCAGAAAGCAAACCTGGCTCATTCTCATTGATTATTATAGCTGTGGTTGTGTGGGTTGTGCTTACTAAGCATATTCCATTCTGGATTGAGCTTTTATATACTTCTGTTAAAACATCATCTGTAATATCTATAAACTCGACTGCACGATTAGTATCGATCCTCATCTGACCACTCTTCTGTTAGTAATTATAGTATCTATATCAGTTTATGAATATACTCTTATTTACAGTCCCAAAGGCGAAACATGTTTATTGTAGTGGGGTATGTATTATTATAGGGGTGTACAGCACTTACATTTGTAAAGGCACGTCTGAAAGTATACCTTTATATATGACTTGTTCGTATAGCACAGAACGAATGGGGAAAGTGGGCAAAAAGCTGATTTGCTAAGAGCCTACATAGGAGAAATTATATGGACGACAAGAAAAAGCATTCTTTCGATGAGGATTTTGATAAAAGCCCGATAATGGACATCGAACAGCTTATTCAGCACCTGCTGTCCATGTTCTCAAAAGATGCTGATGAACTTGGTGAGTCCTTTATTTATGGATATACCATATTCCAAAAGGTCGGCGAGAAGCCAGATATACAGGGTTTTAAGATAGCTCATTCCTCTTTCACTGATGAAGATGAGGAAGAAGAAGGAGATATATATATCAACAGTGCAGAGCCTGTGGTAGAAGTATTTGAAACCGATGATGCTGTATATGTTACCGCAGAACTGTCTGTGGATGAAGAATATGTCGAATTCTCTCCATCAAAAGATGAATTGGAACTGGTTGTCATAGCTCCAAACTTTGGATTTTCAAAACTTGTAGAACTACCCGTGCCAGTTGATCCTGCTACTGCAGTATCCACCTGCAAGAATGGTGTTTTTGAGATTGCCCTCAAAAAGACAATGGCGGAATAAGATCACGAATTGGTATTCTTAGCATCGTATAGATGCATATCTCCCTTTTTTTCATTTTTAAGTACTCATTGGCTGACTTTTAGTGGAGACTTTTATTAATTGAATAAGTTTACTACAGCAGCTCTTGCAGACCATACCTGAAAGACAAGAGAAGCGACTTACTTCGGAAATTTCAAACAAAATTCCTTTCACTTCATTTTTTTGGATGTAGTATAGAAAATATTCCACATAGACTACATCTGTGCAATAATTATAAATAGAATGACACCGGAATACGGCTACATACTGCAGACAGCAGTAAAAACAGGCACATCGAAGGGAGAACGGATATGGAACCGATAACTTGGAACATTGGCCACCAAATACAGAGGTGCTATTAGAATGCCCATAGACGCGGGAGACACCGCTTTTATAATCATTTGTACAGCCATGGTGATGTTAATGACACCAGGCGTTGGGCTATTCTATGGCGGCATGGTCAGGAGAAAGAACTTAATTTCAATGATGGCATTGTCTTTCATTGCATTCGCTATTGTAACTATTCAGTGGGTAGTGGTTGGCTATTCACTGGCTTTTGGACCTGATATTTCAGGATTTATAGGAAGCCTTCAATACTTTGGTCTAAGCGGCGTGGGCCTGGATGCGACTGGCGCAGCTAATATACCTGATATACTATTCATGGCATTCCAGCTGGTCTTCGCTACAGTGACACTTGCGATCCTTACATCAGCTGTTGCTGAAAGGATCAAGTTCAGTTCATTCATAGTATTAGGAGTTTTGTGGACCACCCTTGTATACGACCCGCTTGCTCACTGGGCATGGGGCGGAGGCTGGGCTTCAGAGCTTGGCGCACTTGACTTTGCAGGAGGTACTGTAGTACACATAAGTTCCGGATTTGGAGCCCTTGCACTAGCCATGGTGATTGGTAAGAGAGTAGGGTTTGGAAAGTTCAGTATGGAAGCAGAGAATGTCACACTCACTTTGATCGGTGGAGCACTTCTATGGTTTGGATGGTTCGCTTTCAACGGTGGAAGTGCCCTTGCAGCAAACGGCATTGCAGCAAATGCGTTTGTAGTAACCAACATTTCTGCAGCTTCAGGTGCAATAACATGGATGCTTGCTTCCTGGGCAAAGGGTAAGCCTAGCTCCCTGGGAATTGTGAGCGGAGCAGTGGCCGGACTCGTAGCAATAACTCCAGCATCGGGATTTGTTGGACCAATATCAGCGATAGCAATAGGTGGTATCGCAGGAGTTCTGTGTTACAGGATGCTACTATTCCGTGTGAAGAAGGGATTGGATGAAAGTCTTGATGCCTGGGCCGTTCACGGTATGGGTGGCTTGTGGGGA
The DNA here is from genome assembly GCA_002067265.1 of Methanomethylovorans sp. PtaU1.Bin073. The sequence goes on from MVQW01000068.1 coordinate 6,672, forward strand.
GCTCTTGCTACCGGAATATTTGCAAGTGCTTCTATAGGAGGCGTTGACGGCCTTATATATGGTAATGTGCACCAATTCCTTATTCAGGCATTGGATGCTGGCGTAGCTATCACATATGCGTTCGTGGTAACGTACATCCTTGCCCAGATAGTGGATAAGACCATGGGCCTGCGTGTGACCGAAGAAGAAGAATATGTGGGATTGGATATCTCACAACATGGCGAATCCATGAATGCATGAGGTGATAAAATGAAGAAGATCAATGCAATCATACGCCCTGAAATGCTTAACGATGTCAAGGCTGCCCTTGCAGAGAAGGGGTACTTTGCCATGACCGTGTACGAAGTAAAGGGTAGAGGCGCTCAGAAGGGTATTTGTCTGCAATACAGAGGTAAGAAGATAGAAGTGGATATGATACCCAAGATAGAGATAGATATGGTGGTGAAGGATGCAGATGTCCGACCCATTATAGATATCATCCGTAAGTCAGCCCGCACCGGCAAGTTCGGTGATGGTCGAATCTTCGTCTCACCTGTGGAGCTGGTCGCAGCCATTAGGACAGACGATGAGATAACTGAAGACTAATAAGACTAATTAATGACCGGATAATTCCGGTCACCATCTGTTTTAACTGAAATGTTACTACTACTCACATCATTTCCTTTTCCAAATACTTGAAGACTTCTTCAAGGTCTGAATATCTCAGATAAGCATACTCATCAAGAGGCGTAGGCATATTATTTACTATGACCAGCCTGCCACCATGTTTTGCGGTGTTCAAAGGCAGAGACGTTGCCGGATGCACAACAAGAGATGAACCGATGACTACCATAAGGTCAGCTTTCGAGCTTTCGGAAAATGCCTGCAGAAGCGCGTTCTGATCCAGCATTTCACCGAAAAAGATAATATCTGGCTTTACCAGGCCGCCACAACCACTGCATTTTGGAACAACCTGGGGTCCGTGTACAATTGGAGAAATAAGCTCATAGGGGAATTTCCTGCCACAATGCAGGCAGGTGTGCTGTGCAGGTGAACCGTGGATCTCTATGACTCGCTTTGAACCTGCCTTCTGATGCAGCATATCTATGTTCTGAGTGATGATGGACTTTACCACACCTTCCTCTTCCAGCTTTGCCAGAACCTTGTGAATTAGATTCGGCTCCTTATTTTCCAGGTTATAAATGAATTCCCGCCCGTGAGTATAGAAATATGCAGGATCTTTGCGGAAGTAATCAATATCAAAAATCTTGTCCGCATCGAACTCCTTGTATATGCCCTTACTTCCTCGAAAGTCCGGTATACCCGATAGTGTAGAAATGCCTGCACCACTGAGGAAAACACAGTGAGTGGAGTTGCGCAGTAGGTCGAGAAGTTGATGCATAAAGAGAGATTGTT
>MVQW01000069.1 GCA_002067265.1 Methanomethylovorans sp. PtaU1.Bin073
GCGGTTCCTTTTCTCAATCTTTGGTCCCATTCGACTACAGGACTTTTGGCAGTAGAGAATTTAAAGTTCAACTTTTCCAACTCTTGTTTATCCATACCGCTGATCTCGATCTGGTCATAGTCACCCATTCCAAGACCCTTATCATGTGCAATCCTGATATAATCAATATCTAGTGGGTCAAAACCCATTATTTTGGCTGATATTGCATCGATAGCAACCTGATCTTCGCTTGCCAAAAGCACATTCCCTATAAAAGGCTCCATAGTGCGTGGGCCAGCACCATTTCCGCATACACCCCCATCCATGACCGCAAAGATACCTTTATGGATCTCTTTCTGGATCGCCAGCAAGTCCACAAGTACCTCATGGATCTTCTTATGGGCATGGTGTCTGTATTTAGGTATAAGGCCACCAAAAGCATTTTTCATAGACCCTGTGGTAGTGGTGTGACCATGTGTTTTAACAGTGGGAAGATGAATTACATTGCTCTTGAAGAACTTTTTAGGTACAAGGATCTCTCCGAACAGATCGTTCATTGCAAGCATTTCAGCTTTTGGTTTAAATGGAACCCATTCGGCATTTGTCAGAGGAACATAATCTACATCATACTTTTCAAGAATAGGAAGCCATTTGTTCCCATACGCTCCTTTCCATGGATGTGTAACTACCGTCTGATTTTCCACACAGGTAATGTCCTTGTAACTGTCCTGGCGAAGTTTGCTTAATACTCCGTCAAGTTGCCAAGGCGGAGTTGAACATGCAGGATAGAACAAACTCCATGAAAGATTTATCTTCAAGATCGTTGCGTTGTCTTTTGGAACAGCTGATTTGTAATCTGCCAGATCCATCAACTTTTGATAGTCATCCAATATTGTCTTTGGTGACGTCTTTAGCACACTAACATTTGACATTTGATCCCTCAATTGATGATAATTAATCTTTATTCACTCCATTTCCATTATTTGGAATGATCTTCTTTCTGAAAAGCAAGTATACAGCAAGACCTAATACTACTCCGTACCAGAAAGAACCAAGGCGCACAATAAGTGTAGTGCCGATAGCTACAGCCTGTTCAAAGCCATAATAATACTGCAAAAATCCCGTGATGGTGCCTTCAGCAAGTCCTATTCCACCAGGAATCATACTTACACCACCGGCAAGTGAAGCAAAACTGAAGATGAACGTTGAACGCGGAATACTAAGAGATTGATTAAAACCCATTGCAACGAAGTAAAATCCAAGGCATTCACAGAACCATGCCAGAACATTCAAGAGAGAAAGTGAAATAAAGATCTTTGGTTGCATCAGTTCCTGGAAAGTCCCATGCATATTCTTAACGTTACCTGAGAACTTTTTTGCTTTATTCTCAATTAACCCAATGAATTTTTCAGATATTCTCTTTGATGTGATAGAAATATAAAATATCAAGATTATCAGAAGTAATACAATTAAAAGGTATATTCCTTTCTTGTAAGACAGGATCCCAAAAGCTGAAAGAATAACAAGACTTAACACATCGGTTACACGGTCCAGTATGACTACGGGAACTGTTTTGCTCAGATCATCACCGGAAATATCCTTAATAAGCCAGGCTTTCCATACCTCGCCAAGTTTTCCCGGAGTTACGATCATTGAAAGCCCGCTGATGAATACAAAGAAATTTTGCTTGAAGGAAAGATGCACGCCTGCTTTTTTAAGGAAAATATCCCATTTAAGGTACCTGAAAAGGTATCCTATACTTGTGAAAAGCAATAGAAGAATGAAATAAGACCAATGGAACATCTGCATAGCATCAGTAAGATCGCTGATATCAGCATATATGCCCATTGCTGCATAAACAATCAATGCAAAGAAAATGATCAGAATGGTTTTATTTTTCGCCATAATTTAAGTCCTTTAGTGAAAGCATGGTTATATATACCACTTCGTTTACCAAATATTTCGATTTTTCTTGAGAGAATAGCTTCCCGTATATCTTCATCATCGGTAATTATTCCTGCATTACCGATCTCATTACTAAAATGGGCATCACTTCCGGCTGTAATAGCAAGTTTATGTTTCTTCCCAAATTCAATTGCATCCATGTTACTTTTCTGGTAAACATTCCTTGCATTGAACCCTTCTACCCCGTCAAGATATTTAACATCATCTTCTGTAGGCCACAGTGCTGATTTTCTCAGTGTATCAAAAGGATGGGGAACGACTGCAACACCATTCTGATCATGGATCTCTTCTACAACATCTATAAGATCAGTTGATTTGATCTCCTCTGACAGGAAAAGTCCGATCACTTCTCCTCTGGATGTCATTACCTCAGAGCCAATAATTATCTCAAGAGATTTCTCTGCATATTCCCTGGCCTTCACACTCCCTTTGATTGTATCATGGTCAGTAACCGCAATCCCATCCAATCCCCTTTTACGTGCAATTTTTACTAGGGTCTTTGGTTCCATAAACCCGCAGCGAGGTGAGTAGTTTGTATGTGAATGCATATCAAATTTCATAGAAACCCGCCATATAGGACAAAAATTGTAATAAATGTCCATAGAATTAGATTAAAAATGAATGGTTTGTCTATTAGCAATAGTTCTGTTTCTTCCCCGATGCCCTTCAAATGCATGAGTTGAACATACCGGAAGATGCCATAGAATGCGAATGGAAGAGTTAGCATCATTGCAGAATTTATTGAAACCGTATAAAGAGCATATGACATCAATAGCAGTGAAACTGAGGTATTCAACATGCTCTCACTCATAGTGATGTTGTATTGTGACAAGCTATT
>MVQW01000070.1 GCA_002067265.1 Methanomethylovorans sp. PtaU1.Bin073
CTGCTTAGCATGTCTGTAAAACAAATCTTTGAGAAAATTGGGGCATTTATAGAAAAGCGGCCCAAAACAATAATTTTGATCGCGATTATCTTGATGCTTGTATCATTGCAGGGTGCTGGCCTCATAGAAAATAAGAGTGGAACAGATACCTTTGTCAAAAAGGGTTCTGAAACTTACCAGAACTATGATCATCTATATAAACAAAATTTCGGCAGCGAAGTTATAGTTGTGCTTGTAGATTCTGATGACGTGAGGCAATCCAATGTTCTTGAGGCAATAGACAAGTTTGATATGATCATCGCTGAAGACAAGGATGTTGAAAATGTTCTCAGTCTGGCTTCACTCGTCAAAAGTGCAGCTTCTTCTGCAACAGGCCGTGAAGAAATCCCAGATGACAGTACCATTCTGACACTTATTGACAATTTACCTTCTACTTATGTTGATACTTTCATGCCAGACACCACACATACTGTCGTGATGGTCCAGATGCCTGGGGGTATTAGTGAGGATAATAAGAAAAGGCTACTTGGCGAGGTAGAAAAGACCATTGCATTAGTTGATTTTCCATCAGGCACTACTGCTATAGCCACCGGCGATCCGGCATTCTCAATAGCAATGTCAGAGGAAATGAGTTCAAGTCTTTCAAGCATGCTAGTCCTTGCATTTATTCTGATGATAATTGGTCTGCTCATTGTCTTTAGTCATGTAAGATGGTGCTTGCTTCCAATACCTGTCATTCTTGTAGGTCTGATTTTTACCTTTGGTGCAATGGGCTTCCTCAGTATTCCAATGACCATGGCATCAATGGCAGTATTCCCTATTCTTATTGGATTAGGGGCAGATTATGCAATTCAGTTCCAGAACCGTATTGAAGAGGAACTTTCAAAAGGAGAATCTGCCGAAGATGCTGTAATAGATACCATTAAGCATACAGGTCCTGCTGTCGCTACAGCGGTTGTGGCAACATGTTTGGGATTTGGTGCTCTTTTCATTTCTCCTGTTCCTATGATACAGGACTTTGGAAAGATGAGTCTTGTAGGAGTTCTTCTTTGTTATCTCGTTTCAATGTTTTTGCTTGTGTCCTTATTGTACCGGCTTGATAGAAGGTCACTGGAAAAGGAAATGAAAAAGAAGCAAAATGGAGAAACAGTTGTTGCAAAGAAAAATGAACATAAGACCTCTTCGATGGGAAAAGTTATCTCCAGAATTTCCATGCTAACTACAAAACACTATGCTATTGTCATAACAGTTGCAACTCTCCTTGCAATTGCAGGACTATATGCAGATGAGCGTGTGGGAGTGCAGACCGATACAAAGGATTTTGTACCCCAAGACATGCAGGCATTGCAGGACCTGAACAAATTAGATAGGGTTATGGGTGGAACTGATACCTTAAATGTGATCATCAGAGCTGATGATATCTTGGACCCGGACCTCTTGCAATGGATGGTTGATTTTGGGAAACTGGAAGAAGAAGGCCATAGTCAGATAACTGGGTCAAGCAGTATAGGTTCAGTGGTTAACTCGAGCTATGGTTCCATCCCCTCTGACAGAGATACGATTGTTACAATTACTGACAGCATGTCTTCAGTAGTTACTGACCAATACATAGAAGGAGGAAACCTCGGTGTACTCAATCTCAAGCTTGCAAATGACTTGGATTCAAACCAGCTTTCTACCGTCATAGAAGCAGTTGAAAATGATCTTAAGTGGTATGCGCCACCTCCAGGAGTAACTGTTACCGTTACAGGAAGCACATTCATGCAGAATTCAATTATCGGTGCTCTTACTTCAGGCCGAACTGAAATGGGTTACCTGGGAATGGTAATTATCTTTGTGGGTATGGTAATTATCTACAAGGATTGGATGAAATCCCTGGCTACAATACTGCCTATTGTAATGGTTACTGGATGGCTTGGTGGAGTAATGTATGTTCTTGACATGAAATACAACCCACTTACAGCTACACTGGGTGCTCTTGCCATAGGAATTGGAGCAGAATTTACTATACTTATGCTGGAACGTTATTTCGAGGAACGTGACAGGGGACTGGAACCATCTGAAGCTATGGAGACAGCTGCACAGAAAATTGGGCCAGCTATCCTTGCATCAGGATTTACTGTAATATTTGGTTTCTCAGCCCTAGTAATATCATCGTTCCCAATGTTACGTGATTTCGGAACTGTTACGGTTATAGCCGTAGCTTTTTCGTTACTCAGCACAATTGTTGTCCTTCCACCTATCATGGTTAACCTGGACAAATGGAGATTAAGACGTAAAACATCAGAAAAATGTATGGAAACTAATAAGGTGAGTATATGATATCCCTGAAAAATATGAACGTGCTTGCGATAGCAATCTTATTACTTAGTTGTGTTTCGATTGCATCTGCAAGTGTAGATGAGGATGTTGTCAGTGAAATTGCAAGCGATTATTATGATGTCTACGGGTCTCCTCATTTAGTAGCAAACCTTGCTTGTGATGAAGTATTTGAAAGAGGGGAAGAAGCTACCCTTTATGTAAATATACTAAACGATGGAAAGATCACAGGTTTCGAGGCCAATGAAGACGACATCGAAGACGATCTTGAGGAGTATGGAGAAACACTTACCCGTACATATATGGCCAGTGAACTTTCTTCCGATAGGGCAATTACAACAGCAGATTCAATGACTGCAACGCTTTCACTTGTAGATCCAAATGCACCTATAGATATTCAAGAAGATACTCTGCTCTTAGGTTCATTGAGCTCTGGAAAGTCCTTATCAACCCCTGCAAAATTCCCAATCGAAATCTATGATAATGCAAAAGCTGGTACTTATGACCTTAGGCTCAATATATCCTATAGATCACAGAGGGATTCTGCAGTCACTCCGCCTTATGGTGATACTTACTACTGGTAT
>MVQW01000071.1 GCA_002067265.1 Methanomethylovorans sp. PtaU1.Bin073
ACACCTGCAGTATGGATGCCGGACTCATGGGCAAATACGTTTTGTCCTACCACGGATTTATTTCTGGGTATTCGTATGCCTATTTCCTTTTCCATGAATTTGGCAAATTCTACCAGGCAGCTCAGATCATATTTATCGAATCCCTTGATGCGCCTTTTCAGGAAGACCAACAGCTTTTCCATCTCTGCATTGCCTGCTCTCTCGCCAATACCCAGATAGGTTACATTGGACCAATTTGCACCATGCCAGTAGCCTGCCAGGGAATTTGCAACTGCAAGTCCGAAATCATCATGGCAATGTGTTTCGATGTTTTTTGTACCGAGTTCATTTTTTAGGTATTTGACAATGGTAGGGATCCCATAAGGTTCGTCCACGTTCATGAATGGAATTCCATATCCAATGGTATCACAGATACGGATAGTACAGTCCGGATCGATCTCAAGGATCTTTTCTACCAAGGGGAACACGAAATCATAGTTATCTGCACGTGTCATATCTTCTATGTGAGCACGTGTTTTGAGTCCGTGATCAACTGCATATTGCAAAGCATTGAGATATTTCTCCTGAGCTGCTTCACGGGATGGAAGTTTCATTTTGTCATAGATATGCGGATCAGATACAGACATGAGAATGCCTGTTTCCTCTATGCCATCAACTTTGAGGACCATGTCGATATCTGCAGGGTTTGCACGAGCCCATCCAGTAATTTCCGGGAATTCATATCCTCTGTCCTGCATGAGTTTGATAGCTTTTCTGTCCCTTTCATTATAGACAAAAGTCTCCAGCTTTTCAATACCTATCTGATGCAGGTACTCATATATCTGTACCTTATGCTGGCTTTTCATCACAATGCCCGGCATTTGGGCACCATCCCTTATGGTACTGTCACTGATCGACACCTCCTGTCCGTGGGGAAGCTCTATCTTGGGCAGATCATCATAATCCCGGTATGTTTTCATATATTTCCTCCAAATCTGCAAAACTCGCATCATCATGCACGAAAGTGTTTTTGTCTTGCCTTTAAGTACAACAGCTCCCTATTATTAAGGGAGTTGCTTGGCCATCAGGCAAATGTGCATGAAATGTTATTCTACATGTGTGTTCAGATTAAAAGGTTTTCTTCCTTAATTTGCCTTAAAGATTTATAATTTAAAAACTAATCTATAACCCATGTGGAGCACGATAATGCAAAAATTCGAAAAACACCCTGCTCAGCAGAAAGTTATCAGATTGCTTTTTGAGCGAGGTTTTCAGGTCAATGAAGAGGGAAAAGTTACATCCGGTAAGATCGAGATCCCCCATACTCAGCTTGCACGGGAGGTGGGAGTTGATAGGCGGGTGGTTGACTCGACTACAGAGGCAATACTTGAAGATCCTCTTCTTAAAAATATATTCCAGAAAGTTCACTCCATACCTTTTCTGAGAGATGTTGCTCCTTCCCTCGGTCTTGGAGTAATTATCATCATTCCTGATGATGCCGCACATGCAGGGATAATCGCTGATGTTACAGGCGTGATTTCAAATCATGGTGTAAGCATCAGACAAGCGGTTTCAGATGACCCCTATTTTACTAATGAGCCACGCCTTACAATTGTCACAGATAGTAAAGTTTCAGGTGAGGTTGTAGAAGAGCTGCTGAAATTAAAAAGCGTAAAAGGGGTAAGTGTTTCATGATCTTTATGTTTGATCATGGAAATTAAATTTAAAGGACAGCCTTTGCAAAGGCTGAAAATACCTTCAGCATATGTTTTGATTTCCTTGGGTCAAGCAGTTTCCTGATGAGTACTGAAGGATGATCCATATCTCCATATTCTGTAATCGTATCTAGGATGGAAGGTGTGTTCATCGCGCCTAACATCTCATCCAGTTCATTATCACTGAGACCTTTTATAAAATCATGGATCCTCATGCCCATGCTAAGTTCTTTCCCAATGGCAGCTTTCCATTGTTTCTCATATTGTTGTAAACTGGCCTCAGATGCATCATCATCCAGGGAAACTGCTATCTTTGCGGCAATTTTTGCACACACTGCACCCGTGTAAATGCCGCCTCCTGAGGTAGGTTTTGTCTGGCCGGCAGCATCGCCTACTATCATTATTCCATCTGCATAGGTCTTGCGCAGCGGTCCAATGGGTATGCCTCCAAAAGTCATATCCGCTTGTCCACCTGCGTACCTGGAGTTAATATGGGGGTGGTGTTGAAGTAACCATTGGAGACATTCATGGGGTTTAGGGCCATTGATATTATCTGTAGCAAGTCCTATCCTGGAAATATGTTCATTCACTGGTACTGTCCAGGCAAAGAATCCAGGTACTCTGGAACCAACGAATAGTTCGACAAAATCCGGGTCTTCACAGCGGTATGGAGCTTCTATCTGGATGCCCGGCAATATCCTCTTTACTCTGCCAAGACCTGCCATCTTTGCCATATTACTGCGTACTCCATCTGCAGCTATGATCACTTTAGACTGGATACTCCTCAAGTTTCCGTTTTCAAGCACTTTAAGGGTTTGTAATTTATTACTGCGTTCGATTCCAATAGCACGTGTTCTGAGCATAACATCAACTTCTGCATCCGTTGCCATGCTCAAAATAGTCCTGTCGAACATCTTCCTTGAAACTACGTAGGCCTTAGTTTTGCCGCCATCTATGGGTAATGGTAATTCAGAAGGCGGATGTATAAAAGCTCCTCTTACGGAATTGAGGACAAAGTCTTCAGAAGGCTCAAGATCACATTCTTTTACTGCACGTTTGCTAAGCAGGCCGGTGCATCCTACTGGTGAACCTATAAAAGCGTGTTCTTCAACAAGTAATACCTTTGCCCCTTCCTGAGCTGCATAGCGTGCTGCTGTGGAGCCAACAGGTCCTCCTCCTACAACGATAACATCGTACTGCATAGTCATTCTCTTTTCCCGGATTCTATAATGGCCAGTACTTCGCTTATGTCATTCAATATAAAATCAGGAGACACTGTTTCGTGTTGTTTGTGTGCATCGTTATTCCTGTCTCCATAAGCTGCATAGGCTGTGAGCATCCCCAATGTCTTTGAAGGCGCAATGTCCCTGCGTAGGCTATCACCAACGAAAAGAGTCTCATATGGCTTCAGTCCAAGCGACTCAAGAGCAAAAAGGAATGTTTGGTGTGATGGTTTGCTTGAACCCGTAATATCTGCAGAGAAAAGAGCATCCAGCCATTGGTTCAAGCCTGTCTTTTCAAGTCTCTTTTTTGCATTGGTACTGTGCGCATCAGTAAGTATTGCAATTTTCAGGTCCATTTCCCTTAGCTCCCTTATAGTAGAGATCGTATTTGGATACGGGTCTACTGCTTTTAATTTCTCGGTTTCATATATCAGACAGCACTCGTCATATATGGGCTGTGAGAATACTCCAATGTCTGAAATATAATCCCGGATATTGCTCCAGTCCTCAAATCCACAGCCTGGCCTTCTGAAGTATTGGAACAGATCAAGAGCTTCTCCGCATCCGATATAGTTTACAATTTCCCTGCAAGCTCTTATCTTAGCTTCCACAAAATCAAAAAGTGTATTATCCATATCAAACATGACACAGGTAAGGTCTTCAGTGTTGATTGCAGCCCGTGTTTCAAACTTCATGAATTTCCCCTTTACATTAGGCTATGTCTAATACTTAATCTCTATTATAAATATGTATAATAAGCAAGGAGCGAGTTTTATATAGTTCGAGTATATATTTAGTAGATCGTTATATATTCGATCGGTGATCCTTAAATGTCTTCCAAGACTATTGAACTTAATAGACTAAGTAACGCTGGAAAAATTAACGAGCTACAATTTTCTGATTCATGTGAAAGAAAAGATGGGTTTTATACCTCATGCGGGCAAGCTTTTATCCGCGTACCCATCAAGTAAATTTCATTATACTATAATTCTGTGCTCTCATCTCGGTTATTATCTGAAGATGAGTGCCAGTTCTTTTTCTAATTCTTCTTTTGTAGATGAACTGTAGCCGTGGGTTGTTCCATTTACGGTGTACATTGCTTTTGGTTCACTGGCCAGCTCAAATGTTTCTTCGGCCAGATCATAAGGAATTATACTGTCGTTAGTAGCATGGAACATTATTACTCTACGGGGTGATATTGATGCTATATAAGTTTCCGGATCAATAGATCTGTAGAACCTGTATACATTTTCATCCACCATGCTCTTGTCAATAGAAGATGTCTGGTATCCTGATGTGCTTATACCAATAACTCCTTTTATTTCAGGGTCAAGGGCTGTTGCGATTATGGCAAATCTGCCTCCGTTGCTAATCCCAAGCATGGCTATTCTTTCAGAGTCCACTTCTTTTTGATCTCTTAACACTTCAGCAGCCATTATTGAATCATATACCATACTGTATTCCACAGGTTCTTTTCCCTGTTCAAATAGTTCCAGGTCAGCCTCCGGGTTTATACCTCCAAGATTCCTCTGATCAACAGTAATTGTGGCATATCCCATATCTGCCAGATCGGCTGCAAGTCCTTGTTGGTCTTCTTTGGTGACTCCGGCGCCGGGAAGCACTACAATTCCTGGAACTTTTTCAGTGGATGAAGGAAGCCTTATGAGTCCTTGTATGGAAGTGTCTTTACTTTTGAACGTGATAGACCTGAGTGTATTGTTATTCTGTATGGTGTTTGTATTGGTTATGGAATAATCTGCCTTCTCTGGCAGCTCATAGGATAGTTTTCCTTCATTAGAAACAGGCCAGTCTTCAGAGCTACGCATGTTATGTAATATTCCTATAATTCCTGTAATTATGAGAACAACGCCGATCCCAATTGCAATGCTGCGCAATTGTGTTTCTTTTTTAGCAGTTTGCACCGTACTGCCTTTCATTTTTTTGTTCTTTTTCATGTCATCCTCCAACCGGTTTTCATAGTCCACTATTCTAAATACTTATATTGTTTCCTGCTGAAGATGTAGGGAAATAATAAAATTAGAATCCAGGCATTTTTAATTTGTTATCTATTTACATGATTTAGTGTAAAATACAAAATTTTATATATTGAATAGTATATATGTGGTTAGAGGCTATTTTGATACATGACAGTCGATCAAAAGCACAAAAATGAGTATCTTCTGTCTGGAAGATACGTTTCAGATGTTTTGCCCGAAGGAACTTTCTTTTTTCTTACAAATGGTACTTTTCTTCCAATAGAGTCCCTGAATCTGGATCATTTTTGTGCATTGAATGAAAACTGTACCATAAGATCTGATGTATTGCCAGACTTAGTTAATGATATCACTTGGCCTTTTGATACAACGATACCTGTAGCAGTGAAATGTATAAAGAATGTAATGTCCGGGATTGAAGATTATTCTGAATTAGAATACTCATCTGAGGGACAAGAAGGTGTTCGTTGGTTCTTTATGAAAGTTTTGCCGATATCTAATAACTGTCCACGCTCTGTATTTGTTTGCAATATAGATATCACAGAGCGTAAGTCTGCAGAAATGGAACTGAGCATACTCAAGAACATGGCGAAGCAGTCTATGAACAGTATGATCTACCTCGACAGGGAATTTAAAGTACTCTATTTAAATAAAGCTGCAGAAGATCTTTTTGGTTGGAAGTTAGAGGAGTTGAAAGGAAAATCTCTTGATATTTTAGAAGTAGATTGCCTTGGTGAAGAAGTAAAGTGTAAATTAACAGAAATCTTATTTGAAGCTGGAAGGCATTCCATCGAATCTTTGTCAAGAAAAAAAGACGGTACTACCTTTTTTTGTGAACTGGAATTTTCTCCTTTTTATGACGACAATGGAAATGTATGCGGTTTTCTAACTTCGCAAAGAGATCTGACTCAAAGAAAACTTGCAGAAGTAACCTTAAGGGAAAGCGAAGAAAAGTTCCAGGCTCTATATGAAAACATTCCCAGCGGAACGCTGATCATTGGACAAGACTATGTTATTGAGGATGTAAATCACAAAACCTGCGAGATAACCGGCTATTCAAGAGAAGAACTTGTAGGGCAATTATGCGATATATTGTGTCCGAAAGGATCTATCTCAAAAAAGTGTCCAATATGGGTTGAGGGGCTTAATGGTTTTCAGGGAATGGATACCACTATCAAATGCAAGGATGGAAGAAAGAATCCTATCCTCAAGAATACGAAAAGAATCAGCATTCACGGTAAACAGTACATCCTTGAGAGCTTTCAGGATATCAATGAACGTAAACAGGCAGAAGAAGTAATGTTGCATGCAAAGCTGGTAGCTGAGGAGGCCAGCAGGACAAAGTCCGAGTTCCTTGCGAATATGAGCCATGAACTTAGAACCCCTCTTAATTCGATAATTGGTTTTTCACAAATGTTGCATGAAGGTACATTTGGAGATCTGAATGAAAAACAGGGAAAATATGTTCTTAACGTTTTAAACAGTGGGAAACATCTGCTGCATCTGATTAATACAATTCTGGATCTTTCGAAGGTAGAAGCAGGAAAAATGGAATTGTACTGTGAACTTTTTTACATCCAAGAGGTATTGCAAGATTTAAGGATGGTCATATATCCTATGGCAATTAGAAAGAAGATACGATTTGAGATCAATGAGCTTACTAATAATGCACAGATATGTCTTGATAAAACCAAGTTCAAACAGATAATGTACAACTTACTCGACAATGCAGTAAAATTCACTCCTTCCGGGGGATTAGTGACACTTACTGTGGAACTTGAGGATAATGAATTAAGAGCTTCTGTCTCAGATAC
>MVQW01000072.1 GCA_002067265.1 Methanomethylovorans sp. PtaU1.Bin073
CATCCATCAACTCCATCGTTTTGTCAGATGAAAGCACTTTGTTCATGGAGAAACGTGCTTTTTTGTGCAAATTCACACATCCTTATTTTGTCACCAAGATATAGATTAAGTTAGAACAAGTTTTATAAATATATTCCCTTTATAGAATATAGTAATTCTAATAACTATATATTTTATTGGTGAACACACTATATGTCAGGAGATTAACTAAATCTTATACTTACCGCGGAGATATTGATGAAATTCCTAATATTCATGTGTGGCGAAGGGTTAGGACACACTGGCAGATGTATTGCCATCGGGAAGGAACTTATGGCTACTGGCCATGAAGTCTATTTTGGAGCATATGGTTACTCAAAGGAACTTGTGGAAAAAGAAGGATACAAAGTATACAGGATACCACAGGAACTCCGATTAGTTGGAAGTTCTGGAGAATTCGACCTGAAGGGCTCCATAAAGTGTACCCTGTCCGTAATTGACATTGCAGGAATGTACCACGTTTTTAAAATGGTGAAAAGTTTAAGGCCGGATGCTGTTATTTCAGATGGATACTATCTGGGAATATTAGCAGCTCACGTGAAAGAGATACCCATCTATGTAATAGCTAACCAATCAAATATGGCAGAATTCTTCCGGGAAAAAGGCTTTCTCATGAGCTTACTTGGAAATATAACAAAGAGATTCTATGAGCAAGTGTATACTATTGCGCATGCTATAATAGTACCTGATTTCCCTTCCCCTTACACTGTTTGCAGGAATAATCTATCCTTTCCTGTAAAAGTACAGCCAAGGATCAAATACAGTGGGCCCATTATACGTAAAGCACCTGAAAAAACAACCAGGAAAAATCTTGTTCATCCTCATGTACTGTGCATAATAGGCGGATTCGGTTATAGGTATCCCATATTGCAAAAAGTCATTTCCACAGCAAAATTGGATAAAAACATTCAGTACACTATTGTTACGGGCCCTAACATAAGTCCTGCGCAATTAACAGAAATACCGGAAAACGTGGAAGTGCAGGATTTCATATCTGACCCTTTCTCCTACTACAAGAGTGCAGATATTGTTATAAGTGCCTGCGGACACGGAACTACCATGGAAACATTGAGCTATGGGGTGCCAATGCTGGCATTTCCGGACAGGGGACAAAGAGAACAGGAAAACAATGCACAGTTAATTGATGAAATGAATTATGGAAAAAGAATGGATTACGAAGTATCTGCTGATTCATTGCTTAAATCTATAAAAGAGGTGCTTGCCAGCAAAAAAATTAAAGAGAAAACTAATATGCTTAAAATAATGGCATATGAGCTCGAAGGTACTGTTTTCATGAGAAAACTACTGGAAAAGGATCTTCTGGTCCACGTTGCAGCAAAAGATGGAGATACTTCATCAAGCTAAGATGATTCCTTAATACTTTATCTGACATTTTCAGCAGCTGAGGATCAACATAAGTCGGTATACCAATGCAATATATGCCTGCCTTTTTTGCAGCTTCGACACCATAAGGAGCA
This sequence comes from Methanomethylovorans sp. PtaU1.Bin073, assembly GCA_002067265.1. The sequence continues at coordinate 1,518 of MVQW01000072.1, forward strand.
TTTTCAAAAACAATGCAATTCTCAGGATCTGCTCCAAGATATTCCAGTGCTTTTAAGTATGGATCAGGATCGGGTTTTCCTTTAACAACATCATCACCCGATACCACTGCATTGAAATTGACGCTGAAATGACGACCGAGTATACCATCAACCGCATTGCGGTCTGAGCCTGAAACTACTGCAAGTAAGTAATCTTTGGAAAGCAATTCCAAACAACGAGTAATGCCTGGAAATGGTTTGACATTCCTTATATCGAAAAAAGTCTGTTTTCTGGCAGCAATTGAAAAAAAAGAGTCAAAAGAACCGGAAATACCCTGATGGTGCAAGATGCTATCAATAATTCCCCTATCATTCGCACCCTCCAACCTGTAAATAGAATCCTGGGATATAGCGATCCCTTCCTCCAAAAAAGCCATTTTCCAGGCAGAGGCATGCAGATGCATAGAATCTACAAGCACACCATCCATATCAAAAATCAGGGCGTGTTTCATGCTATATAGATACAGAATAGAATATATAAAAGTGCTGGAAATGAATACCCAGCTAAATAAAGTAGAATATTTAGATGAACTTCTGAAGCCCTTCAAAATCCAGCGTCGCAAAGTAGTCATCTACGGTTTCAGCTCTGCGTATCTGTACAAAACTACCATCTGCTCTTAACAGGATCTCAGCGGAGCGCAGTTTACCATTATAGTTAAAACCCATGGCATAACCATGAGCTCCCGTATCATGAATCACCAGAATGTCCCCACGCTCCACTTCAGGAAGCATACGATCAATGGCAAACTTATCATTGTTCTCACAAAGAGAACCAGTGACATCGTACTTGAAAGTCGGTTGCTCATTTTCCTTATCAAGGACAGTTATGTGATGATATGCACCGTATATTCCCGGCCTCATGAGGTTGGCCATGCATGCATCCGTGCCTACATAGTCTTTGTAGATGTGTTTCATGTGCCTGACAGTGGTTATCAGATAACCATATGGTCCGGTAATGACACGTCCGCACTCAAGGTAGATCTTAAGAGGAGCTAACCCATTTGCCTCAATAGTTTTTATATACGCATCCTTTACACCTCTGGCAATGACATCATAAGGCACTTGTTCCTGATCGGGACGGTATGGTATGCCAATACCTCCACCAAGGTTTACAAACTCAAACCTTATACCAAGTTCTTTGGATATATCAGCTATGAGTTCGAAAAGGATCTTTGCAGTTTCTATAAAGTACTGAGGATTCAGCTCATTGGATGCCACCATTGTGTGCAAGCCAAATCTCTTCACACCCTTATCCCGCATATATCTGTAGCCCTCAAAGAGCTGCTCACGAGTAAAACCATACTTTGCTTCCTCGGGCTTTCCAATTATTGCGTTGCCTTCCTTAAGAGGTCCTGGATTATACCTGCAGCATACAAGCTCCGGCAGACCTGCCTCTTCTTCTAGGAATTTGATGTGACTTATATCATCAAGATTTATTATAGCACCTAGTTCGTTCGCCTTTCTGAACTCTTCCGCAGGAGTGTCGTTGGAACTGAACATGATGTACTCACCAAGGATCCCTGTCTTCTCTGCAAGCAATAACTCTGGCAGAGAACTGCAGTCAGCTCCAAAACCTTCTTCCTTGAGAATTTTCATGATATATGGATTTGGAAGAGCTTTCACAGCAAAGAACTCCTGGAAACCCTCTAATATGCCAAAGGCTTTCTTGAGCCTACGGGCATTCCCCCTGATACCTTTTTCGTCATATAGATGGAAAGGTGTAGGACATTGTGCAATAATCTCAGAGATCTTTTCTTTTGTGAAAGGGAGTGCTTTTGATACCATATTCTACCCTCAAAGCCAAAAAGGCTGTATATGAACCGTCATATAACGGTAATTGGAACTAACTATACCTGCTTAGATAAATACTCATTGGAAAATATAGGAAGATACAATGTCCAATAATTCACTTTTAGAAGGTCAGGAGGCACCTTTGTTCTGCCTGCCAGACCAGAATAATGAAAAAACTTGCTTGAAAGACCTGAGGGGTAAATGGGTTGTACTTTATTTTTATCCACGGGACAACACTACCGGCTGCACAAAGGAAGCACAGGATTTCACTTCACTTAAAGTTGAATTTGAAACAGAAGAAGCAATGATCATTGGAATCAGCAAAGACAGCATTGCATCTCATCAGAAGTTCATTGAGAAAAGGGAATTGGGAATCACTCTCCTTTCAGACACAGATGTTACTGTTCACAAGCTGTACGATGTATGGCGCCTGAAAAAATTCATGGGAAAGGAATCCATGGGTACTGTAAGAACAACATTCCTTATTGATCCAAAAGGCATTATAGTGAGTATTTGGGACAATGTAAAAACAAAGGAACATGCACAGATAGTGCTGGGAAAATTGAGATCGGTAAAAAAATAGAAAAAAAATGATTTCCTAAATGTCTAATTTGCCAGATAGATATGAAAAGATAAGAATATAACCCATTGCCAGCAAAAATAGTGAGATGATCCATGCCCATCTTAAAATTCTTGCCAGGTTATGAGGTTTTCCTAGCTGTGTGAAGAAACGATCGACCATATTGGGCCGATCATCTTCTGGGTTTCCAGATCCCATATATAAGAATCTTATCCTTTGATCTTCTTGAGTCTGAACGTATTCTCTCTTTCCATCTCTTCAAGACGGAGCCTGATGAAGTTCATAGCTTCCTGCATTTCAGGTATGACCTTGAACTCAAGAGCATTGACACGGCGCTTGGTCTTTTCGATATCATCGAGCAGCTTTTTCATAGTAGTCTCGATCTCTGCTGCCACAATGATATTCTCCACCAGCTTCTCATAGGCGTCTGCGGCTTCATCGGTGTAGGAACTAGTTCCCAATATACCATAGCCACGTTCTTCTATGGATTTGCGTACACTGGAAGATTCGATCTTGGGGACCACGACACCCATTATGTTCCTGCTTTCAAGTTCAATTTGGGGAATGTTCTCCAAGGCAAAAGCTGTGGATTTGACAGTAATGATACCGTCAACAGCATTTGCAAGACCTATCTTCTTATTAGCCACTTCATAGGCTTTGTCCAGCTCTGACCTAACATCCTTTGCTTTGCTAAGGATATCGAAGAACTCAAGGATCAAACCATCTCTCTTCATTTTAAGCAATTTGTGACCGCTCTGAGAGAGCTTGATCTTCTTCTTGAGCTCTATGAGCTCGGACCGGGTTGGTTTAACATCCTTTACGCCCATGTTCGTTCACCAGATTCCCTTTAGTTGCTCTTCTTATGAGCAGGGTGGTACTTCTCTATGAACTTGTTGTCTACTCTTGTAAGCAGTGCTTCCGGAAGTTCAGACAGAATAGACCATGCAACATTCAGCGTATCCTCGATGGACCTGTCTTCGTTTCTTCCCTGACGCACAAACCTGTCTTCGAACAGATCTGCAAATTCAAGGATCCTCTGGTCCCTCTCAGACAATGCTTCCTTACCCACGATAGCCACCAGGCCTCTTAAGTCACGACCTTCTGCGTATCCTGCATACATCTGGTCGGAAACTGCTTTGTGGTCATCCCTTGTCTTACCTGCACCTATACCTGAGTTCATCAGACGGGACAATGAAGGCAGCACGTTGATTGGAGGGTAGATACCTTTTCTGTGCAATTCCCTTGAAACCACGATCTGTCCTTCAGTAATGTAACCAGAGAGATCAGGGATGGGGTGAGTGATATCGTCACCAGGCATGGTGAGGATAGAGAACTGCGTAACTGATCCTTTTCTGCCTTTAATGACACCTGCACGCTCATACAAGGATGCAAGATCAGTGTACATGTAACCTGGATAACCTCTACGTCCTGGAACCTCTTCACGGGCAGCACCCATCTGACGCAATGCTTCGCAGTAGTTGGTGATATCTGTAAGGATAACAAGCACGTGCATATCATGCTCATATGCTAGATACTCAGCTGCGGTAAGAGCCATCCTTGGAGTGATAATACGCTCGACTGCTGGGTCATCTGCAAGGTTTAGGAACACCACTGCTCTTTCAAGTGCACCGGTCTTCTCGAAGTCTTCCATGAAGTACTGTGCTTCCTCATTGGTAATACCCATTGCAGCGAACACTACTGCGAATGCCTCTTCAGAACCTGGCACCTTTGCCTGTCTTGCTATCTGTAGAGCAATCTCATTATGAGGGAGACCTGAACCAGAGAAGATAGGCAGTTTCTGTCCCCTTACAAGTGTGTTAGTTCCATCGATCGTGGAAATACCGGTCTGGATGAATTCCTCAGGTGGCATCCTTGAATAAGGATTCATTGATGCACCATTCACATCGATCCTGTCTTCGGGAATTATGCGCGGCCCGCCATCAAGAGGCTCACCAGATCCTGAAAGGATACGGCCTAACATGTCCTTTGAAACTGGTAATTTGATTGTTTCGCCGGTAAATACTACCCCAGATTCCTCATTGAGTCCACCAGTACCTTCGAAGACCTGTACAGCTACTATGTCAGCTGATGTATCAAGTACCTGACCTCTCTTAGTACTACCATCTGGCAGGTTGATATTCACAAGTTCACCGTAACCCACTGGTTCGGTCTTCTCGATGAATATAAGAGGGCCTGAGATCTCTACTATAGTCTTATATTCCTTGGTCATTTTAATTGCCTCCAAGCTTTGCGAACTCGGAATCCATCTTCTTCAGGACCTCATCAAGTGCTTTGTCAAAGTTCTCTTCGAATTTGACCTTTGCAAGATCATCCTTTGATTCCATGGATAGAATCTTTTTCATTGGAGCACCTGCCTCAAGAGCAGCTGAGGCCATGTCACTGTACTTGGATATAGCTTTCAGCAACTTGTACTGCTTGTCAAATGAACAGTAAGTGTCTACAGGGTGGTATGCATTCTGCTGAAGGAAATATTCACGGATCATACGACAGATTTCCAAGACCAGCTGCTGGTCTTCCGGCAGAGCATCGGAACCCACGAGCTGCACAATTTCCTGCAGTTCGGATTCACGCTGGAGCAAATCTATTGCATTGTCCCTGAGAGCATTCCAATCCGGAGCAACATTTTCACTGAACCAACCTGAAAGAGAGTTGCTGTAAAGACTGTAACTGGTAAGCCAGTTTATAGCTGGGAAGTGCCTCCTCTGTGCAAGCTTGGCATCAAGAGCCCAGAAAACCTTTACGATACGCAGAGTGTTCTGGGTAACTGGTTCTGAGAAGTCACCACCAGGTGGAGATACTGCACCGATAACCGTAATAGAACCATTCACTCCTGCAAGAGATTTTACATAACCTGCTCTCTCATAGAACTCTGACAGTCTTGCTGACAAATAAGCTGGATAACCTTCCTCACCAGGCATTTCTTCAAGCCTTGAGGAAATTTCTCTCATAGCTTCTGCCCATCTTGAAGTGGAATCTGCCATAAGGGAAACATCATATCCCATGTCACGGTAGTATTCTGCAATGGTGATACCAGTGTATACTGATGCCTCACGGGCAGCCACCGGCATGTTGGAAGTATTTGCGATGAGCACAGTACGTTCCATAAGCGGACGGCCAGTCTTTGGGTCCTGCAGTTCTGGGAACTCATTAAGAACATCGGCCATCTCATTACCACGTTCTCCACAACCGATGTAGACCACAATATCAGTGTCACTCCACTTAGCAAGCTGCTGCTGAGTAACAGTCTTTCCTGAACCGAATGGGCCGGGGATTGCAGCAGTACCTCCTTTTGCAACCGGGAAAAGTCCATCGAGAATTCTCTGACCGGTGATAAGAGGAGTCTTTGGTAAGAGTTTCTTACTTACTGGTCTGGGCGCCCTGACAGGCCACTTCTGCATCAGCTGCAGTTCAGTACCATCTGTAAGTACACAAACGGTTTCATCTACAGTGAACTTTCCTGCCTTTATTTCATCCACTGTGCCTGAAACTCTTGGAGGGACCATGATCTTGTGTTCAATGTTCTCGGTTTCCTGTACAAGACCGATAACTTCTCCACCTTTTACCTTATCGCCCTTAGCGACAGTGGGTTTGAAATCCCATTTTTTCTCCCTGTCAAGTCCGTTTGCAGTTACACCCCTCTGAATGAAATCTCCCATTTTCTCTTGGAGAACCTTCAGAGGCCTCTGGATACCATCATAGATACTTTCCAGCAGACCTGGACCAAGCTCTACTGAGAGGGACATTCCTGTGTTTTCCACGGGTTCACCTGGCTTGATTCCAGATGTGTCCTCATATACCTGAACTGTGGCTTTGTCACCTTCAATTCTGATGACCTCACCCATCAATCCTTCATGACCAACTTTGACCACGTCATACATTTTTGGCTTGATACCGGTAATAGTAACGACTGGTCCGGCCACACGATAAATTTCACCTTTTATTTCCACAGATCTACACCTACCGATTGTTTTATCTTTTCCCTTAAGTTCGAACTTTGACCACTACCTCCCAGAGTAACAACAGTCGGTTCAACAGATTCATTGATCGTGTCCCTCAACATCTCCGGTAGTCTGGACAGGTCATCTCCATGCAATACAAGTATTCCAATATCCCTGTCCTCAAGCACCTTTCTTACAGTAGGTTCAAGTTCTACATGGTTATTAACTTCAAAGATCTTCTTTATTCCAGCCAGCCTGAATCCAGTGACAAACTCGCTGCTGCCTACTACTGCAAGTTCCATCAGATCACCAACTGATTCTTTATTTCCTCATCACTTAGACCAACTGCCTTCCCACGAATAATCATACGCAGATTATTGACTTCATTCTGTTTACCCAGAATATAGTCCATGATCATCACGATGGAGAGAGGATACAGATGAGAGAAACTTACCGAAGTTTTTAATCTCAATTTTTTCAGCTTTGCCTCTAGATCTACGAAAGAATCCATCTTTGGAGAGCAGCAGTCAGAAATATCATCCCAGTAAGGACTATTTGCAAGTTCAGTGACAAACTCTTCAAATGACAATGGCATCATTTTCTCTATGTATTTTAACTTAAGCTTTAAGCCGCCATCAATCATGAGAGTCATCATATCAGGACTGGTAAGTCCATATTTCTTGAGCCTAAACAGAGTGGTCAAATTTTTGATGTCAATTTCTGTCCGGACAAACTCACTGAAGAGTTTTCTGTCTTTGGACTTTGGCTCACCAATAGCTCTGAAAAGATCTTCATAATACTTCATATCAAGACGATTCTCTATCTCTGACATATTCTGACCGTCATAATCTTTCAGGATAGAATAATATTCGCTTTGTGCCAGAGATGCAATAACATCTTCAGTAGTGGGCTTAGCAGATAACTCTGACAAGAAAGTATAAGTAAGGCGGCCTGCTGCAACAATTGCCTCCAGTACATCTTCTGTAGAAGCATTGCAATGTTTCCCGCGAAGAATAGTCTTGATGTTCCAGATGTCATATTTCTGAAGATATTGGAAGATAAGGAAGTTAACTTCACCTTCTGAAATATTCAGTAGTTTAGTGAAGGTCACAGCCAGGTTCCTGTTCAGCGCATGCTCGATGAGATCAACACCATCATACGACCTTGCAAGCTCATCAACATCCTCTTTGTATTCCAGTTCTCCAACAAATCTGGTGATTTCATCAATTTGCATGTTCAGGAGCCGCGGATAAGTTTCTTTAGGAAGCAGCTTGCTCTTCATTGCATGTACACGTGCAGTAGTATATGCATAATTAGAATGCCCCTTAGGCCGTGACTTTTCACTATCGACCCCACGCTTTAATCTCTGCAAAAGCCGCATATATGAATCACCCGAATAAGATGTCAGATGTCTGTTTCAAAGACCGCTCATTCACGCTTTTAAGGATAACATCATAGGTATAGTCCAGACGGATATTTCCTTCCTCGTTCTCGATGATGACCCCACCGGCACAGTCGATATTCCCTGCATATTCCAGTGAAGATAACTCCCTGACGAGCTTCTCGGATTTCGCGTTTGAAAATATCTTCTTACCCTGTGCTTCATTCTTTGTAATGATTGCACTCAGCAATTCTTTATTTTTTGCTTCAGATAAGGAAGATACAGTTTCAAAAGCACGATTATAAACCTCTTCGAGTATTTCCTTGCGTGCATTGAGCAAAGTGCGTTTCACCTCAAGATTCGCACTGGATATCTCTTGCTGCCGCATCTTTTTGATATCATCTTCAGCCTTTGCAAGACTTTCTCCAAGTATACGCTTGGCATTATCTTTGGCTTCTTCGATGATCTGCAAAACTTCAGAATCAGTTTCCGCTTTTATCTTGGACACATCAGCTTCGGCAGTATCCATGATATCTTTAACAACAGTTTCAAGTCCCATGCTCAACACCTTGAAAAATTTAAGAGCAAATGTGCCCTTAAATTATTTAGCTGATCAACAGTGCAACTACGAGACCGAAGATAACGATGGTTTCCGGAATAACGGTCAGGATAAGACCCTTACCGAAAAGTGCCTCGTTCTCTGCCATTGCACCTATTGCTGCAGTACCAATTTCTTTTTCTGCAATAGCTGATGCAATGCCGGTCAAACCTACTGCCAGTCCTGCACCAATTGCTTTCATTCCTGCTGCGTCAAACAATACTGTTGCTGTTGTTGCTGCTGTTGCTATATCTGCCATTTTATTGTTCCTCCGTGTATTTTCTTATATATCCAAATGGATTGTACTTTCTTCCGCCACCCTCATAGAACTTTCCAAAGAACTCTACGTACTGCAACCTAAGGGCATGCAGCCCGGGGGCTATAATACTCAGGACGGTGTTTAAACCATGTCCGAATATAAACACTAGTATTGCAAATACCGTCATTATCCCGAAAGAATCGGGCCACATCATCTCGAATACAATGTTATTGATGGTAGAAGCAATGTATATAGACGATAATCCTACAGCTATAATACGAGTGTAAGAGAGAGAGTTACTTAGCAAGGATGGTAATTCAACAGGCCCTTTGATACCTTCGCCTTTAAGCAACATAACAAAACCTATCAAGAATACGAGAATTCCTGCGTAGGTCATTGCTGAAGGCAAAACATTGACATATCCAAGAGCACCAAGAAGGATACCAATTTCGATAACTAACCAGCTACCTTTTTCAAGTAAAGCTGCGGAAAATCCATGTTTCTTGTTTTCGTTAATGAATCCTAAGATATACCCTATATTGAAGTGTATAAGACCTATTAGAGCAGTAGCCACTATTAGAGTCATAACAAGATGTGTCCTGTGCACAGGGTATGTGATCATCTCACCACCAATAGGAGATGCAAACAAATTAATGGTTGAAAAGCCCGGAATAAGACCTGGTTCGATTACGGTATCAAGCCCTTCATGAACTTCTAAACTAGCTAATGGGAAACCTAAGAACTCACCATACAGAAGACCAAATATTGCCGTTGATATCTGACAATAGATCAGAATATTCATCAAAGGCTTGACGGCGTCGGATTTTACCATCTTTTTGACCAAGAGAGCAAGGACAAACAAGATAAGCGCATATCCAACATCACCAAGGATCATCCCATAGAACAATGGAAAACTTAGAAACATTATTGCACTTGGGTCCAGTTCTTTGTACCTGGGACGGGAATAGAGATTCATGATCTCTTCAAATGGTTTGACAATCTTAGGATTATCATATTCAACAGGTATGTTTGGCTCATCTTTGTGCTCAATTTCCTGCTGGGTTACAAAAACACGTCCGTTAGTAGCTTTGGTGACATCTTCTTCGAGAGACTTGTATGAATCAGAAGGAACCCAACCATCTATTAAAAACGTACTTTCAGAAGTGGCGATACGCAATGGTGCCTCAGATTTAGCCGTCTCAATAGAAAGTACCTCATTACTTGCCTGAATGAAGTCAAGATATTTAGATTTTAAGGCCACAACATCTGAATCTATTGATTCTATCTGTTTCAAAAGACTCTCTTTTTGACTCTCTACCATTGAAAGAATCTCAGAAGGCATACCAGTTACATCCGGAACTTTAAGTTCCCTGTATCCAAAGCTGGACAAAGATCTGGAAACCTCATCAGCATACTTAATAGGAACAAAAAGAACAATAGAGCCGGACTTGGAATCTGAGAAAATCTCATAAGAGCCGGTGATTTTTGAGACTTCACTTTCCACTTCACCTTTGACAACACCTGGAAAAACAGCTAAACTCTCGTAACCGCGATACAAATCCAGGTTAAGAGGAATTCCAGTGAAAGGAAGTATGTCTTTCTTTAGCGATTCCAATTCCTTGATCTTGGACTCGAATTCAACCTTCTTTTCGGTTTTTGATGATACTTCTTTTTCCAACATTTCCAGAGTTGGATTAAGCTTTTGCATCAAAGAATCAACTTTTTGAGCATTGCAAGCTTCATCCTTTATTCCTAGAAAAGTCGCAATAGACCTTATCTTGATCAATTTCTGTGAAAGAGTATCTACATCACCAAAGGGTTTACCTATTTTCAGGCCAGATTCATCCTCAATAAAGTCCTCGATATGGAACAGATTGGTCTTGTAAAGTGCATTGACAGTCTTTTCAAGAATGTCCTTATGACCAACTACAAGAACACGACTCATCTGCTTTGGTTTAAGCATGTACTGCCCTCTCGAATTCACTTATGAGGTTCTCTACCGCCTTATCTACTTTTGCTTTTGAACTTGTTGCAATAACGGCAGCTTCTTCATTACCTTTTCCGATGATCTTCGCCTTTTCGGAAGCGAGTTCGTGTTCGGCAGACCTAAGCGTGCTCTGAGCGGACTTTAGAGCATCCACCTCAGCCTGCTTGACAATCTCCCTAGCTTCAACACGGGCTTTGGCAGTACGTTCAGCTTTTTCCTTTAAGGCACCATCCACCATCTTCCGTGCATTGGCTTCTGCTTGTTTAATTTCTGATAAGATTGTATCTTTAGCCATGCATAATCCTCATGCAAAGGTGATTAACAATTCGCTTGATATGATAAGATAACCACAGTATTCTAACTTTGAATATAAAGTATTCGGTTTTATGTGCGCCTACTGCACATGTGTTTTATTAACATCAGAGGTATATTTATGCTGCTTGACAAATTAAACCGATACATAAGCCCATTTTCCGAAATTGTTAAATAGAATCTTACTGTCAGAGCTTGTCCATCCTCAACGGCAAAGAAGCATCTTTGGGAATAATATGAATGTACTTTTCCCTGAAAGTCGGGTCTCGCATCTTACAAAACTCAGCATTCTTCCTATAAGCTTCATGTTGCCCCATGCGTTTCCATATAACATCCAAGCCTTCTTCAACCACATTCCCGAAAGAAAGCGGAGTATATGCACATGGAAGAACATCCCCGCCTGATGTAACATGCATCCACCTTCTGCCAGCAAAACAGCCGAACTGGTCAGGACCCATAAAGTATGGAAGAGCTGTTACCCTTGGACCTCCGACTTTCCTGTTCTTCTCCTTCTGGAACCTGCCCAGCATCTTTACATCAGAATCTGATATTACCTCATCCTCATGTTCCATCCAGCGACCCACTGCAACTATCTCATATATTGACAATTCATGCATGCCCAGGTCTTCAGCAAGCCCGTAGAAATCCTCAAGTTCGTCAATATTATGAGGAGAAACTACTACGAACATGTCAGCTAACATGCCCGCTTTCAGAGTACTTTCTATTCCCTGCAAACTGTCCTTAAAAGCCCCCTTACGTCCGCGCACACGATCATGCTCCTCTTCACGGGGACTATCAATGCTAATGTGCGTAGCATATAGACCGGCAGCTTTCAGATCCCTAGCTCTTTCTTCTGTAAGTCTGAATCCCGAAGTAAAGCAGGTAGCAATAGCTTTGTTCTTGTCCACAGCCTGTACCATTTCAGTAAGATCATTACGCATCATGGTCTCACCTCCATCAAAAGAAACATAGTAAGAACCAAGATCTATAGACTGAGACACCGCACCATTGATCTGATCGATAGTAAGCTCACTTTTAGTTACAATATCGGCTGCGCCGCAATGTATGCAATTATTAGGGCACCGGGCAGTGATTCCAATAGATAGCTGATCTGGAACCCTTTTTTTGAGTATCGAACTTATTTCTGCATTGATAAGCCTGTTGAAAACCTCACCTGGTATAGGAGGTACCCAGGTTGAAAATATTAGATTCTCATCGCCAACATATATGGGCTTTTCATCCTGGAAAATATTATTGATCCTATTTATGATAGGTTTTGCAATTGGATTTAATGCTCCTTCGCTTTCAAGCACTACTTTTCCATTTTCAATCTCAGCATTTATCTTGATAACTGATTTATCGTATACTCGCATCCGTTCACCTTGAAATTGAAATAATTGAAATGATAGAAAAAATCATATGCAATTTAGAGAATTATGTCGTTTTGGGAAGCAGGTCAACCGTGATATAATTTGTGATAAGAAGCAGTTTATCCCTTGCCTCACATGGTCTGAAAGTGCTTAAGAGCTCCTTGGCAAATCCCACATACTTGTGAACCTCTGCAATAGTCCTTTGTACTGCTTCATCACGTCCCATAGTACGACTGTATATCTGAGGTAACGTAACCGATTCTTGTGTGGATTTTTTGTCATCCAATTCATCAAGGAACTCAAGAAGATCATCAACTATCTGATAAGCTATGCCCACGTTTTCACCGAAAGAGTGTAACCTCATAGCCTCGTCCTTACCATATCCTGCAATGTAAGCACCGATAGCCGCACTAGATGCAAAAAGAGAAGCTGTTTTTTTATTTATGCATTCGAAATAGTGTTTCTGCATGAAATCCGAATCCACACTTCCAATATCAATTGTTTCCCCTTCTGCCATGTGCATTCCTGCACTGCCGAACTCATAAACAGCATCATTCCCATAAGTAGAAATAAGTGCGGTTGCCTTTGATATTAAGAAATCACCACAAAGTAGTGCGGCAGCAATTCCATATTTTTCATGTGCTGAAGGCATTCCCCTTCTGAGTATACCCCCATCAAGAAGATCATCATGTACAAGAGAAGCAGAATGTATCAGTTCAATGGCAAGTGCAGCATCGATACTTCTGTCCTTGTCACCACCGCATACCTCTGTGGAAAGCATGAGAATCAGAGGCCTTATTTTTTTTCCACCTGAGCTGCATACATGATTTAACATCTTCTTCATATAGGAAGAGTCATCCATACCCTGGATAAGATCAGTAAGCGCTAAATTGATCTGCCTGTACTCTTCGAAATCCTCTACTCTCATACTTCATCTTTCCACGATTTTGTTTTTACTATCTAAATAGCATTACTCATATTACTCAGTGTATTTAGAAGGGCAACCCATCACAATCTGATGTGCTTCTATTTTCTGAGCAGAGACCATGGTTCCGGTTAAACTGATGCCCTGCCCCTCAGCAAAAGTAGCAGGCAGATCACCTGTATATTCCACCTCTACCTCTGAAACATGATCTTCCACATCTACCAGTAAAAAAGTAATTACACCTGGTGACACCTGTAAAGTTCCATTCTTTATGATGCCCATGGTACTGACCTCATTTCCGATATGGGCCTGAGGGTCATTTGTTAGTTGAGATACCATAGAATAACCTTGGGACAAATCGAGTCCCCATAGACCTATTACTGCAACCAGTATTACGAATAGGATAGCTACAATGGTTTTTTGTTGTTTTTCCATACCTCTCTCAATTCCTGCCCACTTTCTTAAGAATTATTAGCTCACGCTGCAAATGGAAATAAGTCCTCATCATGCACAGTACATATAAAAGTATAACTACCCAGGTTATCAAAAAGGCAATGAGGAAAGCTTCCACTTTATCACCCTAATAGCATACCGATCACCTATGAACAAGTGCCCATACATCATAGTTACATGTCCGCATCTTTACGCAACACAACTAATTATTAATATGGGTTAGTGAGTATAGACACATCCTATTTAAGGCGATTGACAGGAAAGATGAAGTGTCAAAAGTATTCACTGAACTTAAATTGTGAATATGACATTTAAAAATAAATAAAATACTTAGAGATGAGTATGGAACCGAATATAGAACCTTCTTTCAAACCACCAAGATTAATTGCATGGGAGCTGACAGCTGGTTGCAACCTATCATGCAAGCATTGCAGAGGTGCCTCTACCTCAAAAGTTCCTGAAGGAGAACTGAACACGCGGGAAGCGAAACATTTCATAGATGAGATCGTGGAGATGGGAAATCCTATTTTGATTCTTAGTGGCGGGGAACCTCTCGTAAGAAAAGACATCTATGAACTTGCCCATTACGGTACTGAAAAGGGACTAAGAGTTGCTCTTGCCACAAATGGCACCCTCGTTAATGACGAAGTTGCAAAGAAACTTCTTGAGGTTGGCATTAAGAGAGTAAGCGTAAGCCTTGATGGCGCTACAGCTGAGTCACATGATGAGTTCCGCTGTGTCCCAGGTGCATTTAAAGGATCAATGAAAGGTATAGAAGCACTAAAAAATACAGGGATAGGTTTTCAGATAAACACTACCATTACAAAAAGGAATGTTGACGAGATACCGCAGATCCTAAAAATGGCTGAAGAAATAGGGGCTGAAGCGCTGCATATATTCCTGCTTGTACCTACAGGTAGGGGAAAAGAACTGGAAAACGAAGAAATACCACCTGTTGAATATGAGCGTATTCTTAACTGGTTCTATGAACAGCAGAAATCAACAAAAATACAGCTCAAGGCAACATGTGCACCTCATTACTTCCGTATAATGCGCCAGCGTGCAAAAAAAGAAGGTGTTGAGATATCGGTTAAAACACATGGATACGAAGCAATGACAAAAGGATGTCTTGGTGGAACTGGATTTTGCTTTGTTTCCAGTATAGGAGAAGTGTACCCATGCGGATATCTGCCAGTACTTGCTGGAAACATAAAACAGCAACCCTTCAAAGAAATATGGGAAACTGCCCAGGTATTCAGAGACCTGCGCGATGCATCTAAGTTGAAAGGTAAATGTGGAAGATGCGAATTTAAGAAAGTCTGCAGCGGATGCAGGGCTAGAGCCTATGCAGCTACAGGGGACTATCTCGCTGAAGAGCCATACTGTATTTACATGCCTAAAAACGAGGATTCACATGATCCAGCTAGATGAAATTGATAAAAAACTCCTCAACCTTACACAGCTAGAATTTCCATTGGACACACATCCATTCAGGATACTGGCAAATAAGATAGGAACCACAGAGGAAGAAGTGATCAGACGTATGCAGCGCCTTCATGAAGAGGGTGCTGTCAGGCGGATAGGACCTATAATTAATAGTAAGGGAACAGGGCGCGTAGGTACTCTTGTTGCCTTAAAGGCTCCGGAGGATCAAATTGACCAGATCGCAGAAAGAATTAATTCCTACCCTGAAGTATCACACAACTACCTGCGTCCCGGCGAATATAATGTATGGTTCACACTTTCTGCACCCAATAGAGAGCGTCTGGATGAAATATTGGATGAACTGAGAACGGAAGTTAACTGCCCAATTATGGATATGCCTACTACCCACCTGTTCAAAATTGGAGTAAATTTCAAGATCAAGTGATATAATGGAAATTACAGAAACACAAAAAAGGATACTTCTTCTGACGCAGGAAGGTATACCTATTACTTCATCTCCTTTCCATGATATTGCAGAGCAACTTGGTATAACTGAAGAAGAAGTTGTTCGACAGATCACTCTTATGCAACAACATGGCATAATAAGGAGGTTTGGTGTATCCATAGGCCACAGGGACATCGGAATAACTGCTAATGCAATGTGTGTGTGGAATGTTCCAGATGAAAAGGTAGAAGATGTGGGCAAGCTTATGGCATCCGTAGATGATGTGACACATTGCTATGCCAGACCCCGTCATCCTGGATGGCCATACAACCTTTTTACGATGGTGCACTCTTATTCCCGTGAAGACTGTCTTGATATAGCTAAAGAGATATCAGAGGTCACTGGTATAGATGACTACAAAGTAATGTTCAGTGAAAAAGAGTTCAAAAAAACAGGTATTCGATTATAGAAACTCATATTACCTAAGATACTAATAACAAATATCCAGACCTATACCGGAGAATACCATGCCAGAAAATAAGGGTTTCCTGCCACTGATGATCAATTTGCATGGCAGGAAAGTGGTGATCTTTGGCGGTGGGTCTGTTGGGGAAAGAAAAGCTGAATTGTTTAGTGAATATGCCAATACTTTGGTAATAAGTAAGACTTTTTCTCAAAAGCTCATCGAGCTTCAAATGCAGAAATCTGTAACTTTGATAGAGATGGATGCTGGATCCTTTTCAGATAATGAGATCATGGAGTTCATAGATGGTGCCTTCCTTGTGATACCTGCAACCAGCAATAAACTGATAAATGATAGGATCACATCCATTGCAAAGTCCCGGAACATATTGACCAATCAGGTAGACACTATCGGCGAAGTTACCATACCATCAGTGATCCAAAGAGGAGATCTTGTAATAGGCATCTCTACTACTGGTTCAAGTCCTGCTTTCTCACGATATGTCCGCCAGCGTATTGAAAAGGTCATTACCCCGGAATATGAGCAAATGATAGCATTGCAGAATGACATCCGAACTTATTTAAAGGAACATGTGGGAGACCAAAAACAGAGAAGATCAATTCTCTGGGAAGTTCTGGAAGATGACATTATCTGGAAAGAAATCTCAGACTCATACGAAAAAGCGTATAAGAGAGCGTATGATATAGTACAGGAAAAAATCAATAAGAAAGATTGATATCATGGAACTACATCCCATATCTCACACATGGAACCAGACCATTAGCAACAATGGAGGTGTACCTTGACAGAGATAAACAGCATGGTTATAACCCATTCCAAGGCCAGTATAGAGGAAATGGAAAGGTCCTGGAAAGGAGATCTTGAAGAAGTTCTCAGAGATCTTTATTCTAATGAATTTGTCCACGAATGCGTGGTGATGAAAACCTGTAACCGCATAGAGATATATGTGGTTTCTCCAAAAGGGAGCAGTGTCTTGTTCAATTTTGCAAAAAGTATGTCTTTTCCTTTGCAACTAGTTGAATTCAGAGATCATCAGGAATCACTCCTGCACCTTTTAAGGCTTGCTTGCGGACTGGAATCCATGATAGTTGGAGAAGATCAAATCCTTGGACAGATAAGAGATATGTACCTCCTTGCAAAAAAAGTGGGCACCACTGGAAGAATACTCGATACAGCATTCAGTAAAGCCATACAAGTAGGCAAGAGGGTCCGCACAGAGACCGAAGTGAATAGAGGTGCAGTATCTATTGGCTCGGCTGCTGTGGATTTGGCTGAAATGGTGCTTGGGGGACTGGAAGGAAAAATGGTACTTGTGATAGGCACCGGTGAAATGGGAACCCTTGTGACCAGGGCACTATCTCACAGAGAAATGGACCTTGTATATATAGCAAATCGCACTTTTGAAAAAGCCCGTGAACTGGCAGATAGTATGGGAGGGCATGCAGTACGTTTTGAGAACCTGGCAGAGCATGTAAAGAAAGCCGATGTAGTGATCAGCGCCACGTCCGCACCCCATTATGTACTGAAAAAATCATTAATAGAAGAGATAATGAAGGGGCGAGACAGAGATCTCCTGCTAATTGATATTGCCAATCCAAGGGATATAGAATCAAGTGTCGCAGAAATAGATCACGTCAAACTCTACAACATTGATAATCTAAGAATTATAAACGAAAGGAGTCTTGCACAGCGCAAAGAAGAAGCAAAG
>MVQW01000073.1 GCA_002067265.1 Methanomethylovorans sp. PtaU1.Bin073
AAAATGTTAATTGCATTTGGTCATGATTCACCAAAAGAATTCATTCCAGAACTTGCAAAGGTCAGGGAGATGTTCAAGGATAAAATACGGATATTTGGTCACTTCAGTGGTACGGAGACAGTAGATTGGGTATACTATAAGGAACTAATAAGGTATTCTAACAGAGAAAAAGTGTGTATACTGACTTCTCATGTAGACATGAAAGGCCTTGTAAAAAATGCAGAGCTTATCAGAATACAGGGAACTAGTCGATTTGCTAATTATAATAGCTTGATGTTAGCTAATTGCCCTGTAATGAAGGAAAGGATGTGGCATCCAAGAATGATATACAACAAAAGATTTGTTGGTGCAGGGAGTTGGGACTTTGCGCAAATAACTGATCAGAAAGAACTTCAGGTCATTTGTATAATGCCGGAATATAGCTCTTTTTATGAAAAAAGCAGCCAGAAATCCCAAGATAAGCCTACAGGCTTTAACCGTGTGAGCAGCCACTCTGTTACCAATCATGGTACAACAAGATAGAATCGTATTCAGAATCGGGCTCAAAAACGTTTATAATGTTTCTTTTCCTATTTAATTATAGTTAATCTATACGAAGGGATCTTATGATTGAGATTAAAGATAGCCAACAAGAACCAATAGATATATCCATTCATTCGAAAAAAGTTGTGCAATCAACTTTAGATGGAAATACCATTTCACCCATTCCAAAAGTAAGGACTACTGATGGACATGTTATCGAATGGAATAGAGAGGCAATAATTTCTCAACTAATTAAGGATACAACACTCGGAGAATCCTTTAGCGGAAAACCTTCTATCACAAAAGAAGAGGCTATTGAAATAGCAATCTCAGTCGAGAACCAGATTCGTAGTATGAGGATTAGTTTCCTGTCAGGGGCCCTTATTCGAGAAATGGTTAATAGGGAACTTCTGGAAAGAGGGCATATCGAATGGAGAAATGTATCAACAAGAATAGGTACTCCGGTAGTTGACGCATGTGAGATTGATCTAGGAAGTGGTTTTGAATCAAATGAAAATGCTAACCTTCAGGGGAACGCGGAAACTTCTCACAAGAAAAAAGCTGATAAAATTTCAAAGGAACAATACTTGTTATTGTTGCCACCGAAGATAGCTGATCTTCATCTGAATGGAGATATTCACATCCATGATCTTGAATACCTTGGAACAAGGCCATTCTGTCAGGATTGGGATCTGAGGTATTTCTTTTACTATGGCTTAATGCCAGATGGAAATGGGACAAAGGCAAGTGTTGCAGGACCTGCTATGAAAGCAGAAGTTGCTATTCTACATGCAGTAAAAGCACTTGGAAGTGCTCAGACAAACTTTGCTGGTGGTCAAGGATTCTATAATTTCCTTACATTCCTTGCTCCTTACCTGGAAGGAAAAGAATACAGGGAAATCGAACAGCTAATGCAGATGTTCGTGTACGAAATGACACAAATGATGGTTGCTCGTGGAGGACAGCTGGTGTTCTCATCAGTTCAGCTTTCTCCAGGCGTACCAAAGCTCTGGAAGGACAAACCTGTAGTGTATAAGGGCAAAGTATGGGATGGAGTCCAAAGTCCTCATAGAAGAGAATATGGTGAGTTTGAGAGAGAAGTTCGACTGGCGTTCGGAGCACTTATGAATGTCATGTTACAAGGAGACTATTGGGGTAAACCATTCAGTTTCCCGAAACCAGAAATATCCATAGAACCTGATTTCATGCAGGAAGATGAATTGTTCAATAAAGCTCATCCAGAACTTCCTACCTACGATGACCTGTATACAATGTCATTTGAATTAGCTGCTAAGTTTGGAACTCCTTATTTTGACAATCAACTGCCTGAATACAGGGGAGCTGGAAATGGTATATCCTGTTACCAATGCTGTGCATACCAGTTTTCAGCTACTCCTGGAAGTGATGCTAAGTTTGATGAAAAACTTTTATTCAAAGATGGGATGCATTTTTCAATGGGGTCATGGCAGGTAGTTTCACTGAATTGTCCAAGAGCAGCTTATAGATCAAATGGTGATGATAAAACACTATTTGCGAATCTCCGTTCTTTAATGGATGAAAGTGTTAAATTGTTCAAGATAAAACGAGCATGGATGACCAAGATAATGAATGCAAATAGAATGCCTTTTGTTACACAAAGGCCAAAAGATCCACGTACTAATCAAAAAGGAGAAATTGCAGTTGATCTGAATGCATTGGTTTATACGATTGGTGTTGTAGGAATTAATGAAATGGTGCAATATCATACAGGAAAACAAATGCATGAATCAAAGGATTCTTTCAAGCTTGCTATCAGGGCTATGATTGAGATGGGTCAATATGCAAAAAAACTATCTGAGGAACACGGGATGGAGATTGCTCTTGCCAGAACACCTGCAGAAACAACCTGTCAGAGATTTGCTGTATCAGATTTGTTACACGCAGATTACAGAGAGAAAGCTGAACTGGTCATAAAGGGTGATGGCCAATTGGCTCTCAAGAACCTTGGTAAAACCAGAGATCTTCCAATATACTACACAAATGGTACTCACGTTCCTCCTGGGGCAGGTGTTTCTCTGACTGAACGTATAAAGATAGAGCAGTCGTTCTTTTCAATTGTTGCCGGAGGAAATATTCTACATATCTGGATGGGGGAGAGTGCTCCAGATCCCAGAGGATTAAAGGACCTTGCCATGAATATTGCTAAGAATACACAGGTAGGATACTTTGCATTCACAAAAGACATGACAATATGCCAGAATGATTTCCACCTAATGCCAGGATTACATGATAGATGTGAGAATTGTGGTTCTGATAATGTTGTACAGCTTTCAAGGGTAACAGGTTATATACAGGCTGTTGGTGGCTGGAATGCTGCCAAGAAACAGGAGCTTAAAGATAGGCAAAGATATCCAATTTCCAATATGGTCTAACTCAAAAATTAGTACGTGAAAACAAAAAAAGAACAATAGAACAATTACCCATGATAATAATCATGGGCTTCTTGTTTTCACGTAACAAGAGTTATCGTGTCATGAGATGGGGAAAGAATATCTCCTTTCTGTCTCATTTTTTGTATGAGTTCCTCGGTTATTTTTTCGTCAAACCCTTTTAGTTTCATTTCTTCGAGAATCCTTTCTTTAGATACTTTTGTTGTTCCAAGGTTCAAGATCACATTTTTGAGTATCTGGATTTTTTCTCTCTGGCTTTTACTGGTTCCAGTTGTAATAATGTCACTGTCATACATCCCAGTTGTAGGATCTTTGTAAACCTGATCCATGCTCGCAAGTGTTAGTCTGATGGTTCTCCGAGCGTCATCCTCTTGAGCGAATTCTCTTAGTCTGATCCTTGCACTTGCCTCGGTCAACCTGATTAGACCTTCAAGTTGTCTTGCAGTAACAGGCACTGGGTTATTCTGGGATTTAGATGAACTTCTACGCATATCAAGATAGAAGTCTTGTAGGATCTTCAGAACATTATCAGGTATCCTGGGAATAACATGTTTTCTACAATAAGCTACATACTTTTTGATGAATTCAGGTTCGATTACAGGAGTTGCTGTATTTTTTATATTTTCAACTTCTCCATTGAAAGCCATTTTAGAATCAATGATTTTGCGATCTATACCAGCCTGATGGGACTGCAGGATATGCATAGATATCTCAGAGTCCTTCTTTTCGTCAGGTATATCGAGCATCAGGAAAATCAAATCAAACCTTGACATAAGAGCAGGTGGCAGAGTAACCTGACTCATGACAGATTCATATCTATCAAATCTACCATATTTCGGATTAGCAGCTCCTAGAATAGCACATCTACTTCTTAAAGTTGTATTAATACCTGCTTTTGTGATAGTTACAGTTTGTTGTTCCATGGCTTCATGGAACGCAGACTGGTCTTCTTTTGACATTTTATCCATTTCATCGATAGCAGCAAGTCCTCCGTCAGCAAGTACCAAAGCTCCTGCCTGCAGTGTCCATCTCCCAGATTCATCTTTTGTAGCAGTCGCTGTCAGGCCTGCAGTAGAACTTCCCTTTCCTGATGCAAGTATTCCTCTGGGAGCAAATTCTACCATTTTTCTAAGGAGCTGACTCTTTGCAACCCCAGGATCTCCTACAAACATAATGTGTGATTCTCCACGTATACGTGTTGAATCGTTTAATATCTTTGAAGTTCCTCCGAACAGCTGGAGTACCAGGGCTTCTTTGATATTATCATATCCTTTGATAGCAGGTGCAATGCTTAGTATAAGTTTTTCGAAGATATCAGGATCCTGTGCATATTCATTAATCAATTGTATATCTTCGTCAGTGATTATAATTTCTTCATAGTCTTCAACTAGTTTCTCGAACGAATTGACACGTAGAACGAACTCAAAGTATGGTGTTTTTCCGTCTCGGCCAATAATCGGCAACACTCCTATTACACCATTAAATATTACCCGATCACCTGCATTTAGTTTTCCAACAAGATTTCCTTCGAGTTCAATTTTCAGGTTATCAGGATTTGTTTTTCCTTTCAGTGACTCCGGAGGATCTTGTATCAGTACATCTTGTGTGTTAATAAACTCAAACTGTTCTACCATTTCTTTGAATGGTCCCTTTTTACCGCAATTTTCGTTGTCACAAAACTGAGGCAAAACTAGTTTTGGACCAGATTGATATATTTCCATTGTAGTTTCGCATCTCATACATTGAAGAACAATTTTTATTGCTCTTGGTTTAACGCTAGTAATTTGGCTAATAATTCCTTCAACAGCGATGAATTTGTTAATATGCTCACTTCTAATATCCGATATCTGAGTCCTTACAGGGAAATTATGAACTCTAACAGTTGCAGATTTTAGTTCCACATCTATAGGTAGGTCGATTATTCTTAATGCTTCATTAAGAGACTCTAAAAATGTCGTCGGAGACTCTTTAAACTGAGGCACAAGACTTCCACTATTGTAAGTTTCGATATCGCTGTAATTTATGATTAAACTATCTTTATCAGGAAAGTTGTTAGCTAGTTCAAGAATATCATCCCAATAATACAGTTTCAGGAATGCAACTAGATCAGTTGTGGTATCATTATTCATTTACTCACCTCGCTGAGCATTTCTCTTAGATATTCAGATTGAATATTTAGCGTAATTATAGACAATCTGCCGGGAATTCCTTCGTAGGATACTTTTCTTGTGAGTATTCCTGTTTCTTCAAATCCACCTATTATTTGTGAGATTCTTGGTTTTGATAGGGCGTTTATATTTTCTTTTTCGCAGAAAGACACATATTTACTATAAATCTCAGAAGTATGTACTTCTTTTTTTTCACTTGATAACGTAGCTATTATTAGAAGTACTATTCTCTGGGAAGGTGGAAGTATGTTGATGATTCCCATAATAGTTTCTGCTTTTCTAGTTTTTAACGAATTGTCAAGATGTTCATTAGTAACAGAATTTGCATTTTTTGATTCTGCAATAATTGTTGCATCTAAAAGTAAAGAAAATATCTCAGATATACTATTTGGTACTGCTGTTATACATTTTTTGATCATTTCATCTGAAATTGCTCCTTCCTTAAAGGCATCCTTTCTATCGAATACAATTTTCTCTACTTCCTCTTTGGAATATGGATAGAAAAATATTGTAATATAATTGTCATCAGTTTGCCAATTTTCAATATTACTATCAATAATGAGAAGGAAAGAAACGAACACGTTTGTATTTCTTGTTTGCAAGA
>MVQW01000074.1 GCA_002067265.1 Methanomethylovorans sp. PtaU1.Bin073
ATAAATACAGTTGGGTCACCAAATGCGGACTTTGCAACAGACTGAATAGAAACGATAGCATTTGCAAATTCCTCTCTGGAATGAACTATTTTCATTCCAATGCCTCCCCCACCTGCAGATGCCTTAATTATAACAGGATAACCAATATCTTCTGCAACCTCTGCCGCCTCGTCCAGATCAGATATAGCATTTTCCGTACCAGGAACTACAGGGACTCCTGCTTTGCTCATAGTCTTACGGGCTTCTATCTTACTACCCATCTTTTTGATGACATTGGCCGGGGGGCCTATGAAAACAACTCCTGCTTCCTCACATTTGGATGCAAATACAGGATTCTCAGAGAGGAAACCATAGCCAGGATGGATAGCCTCGGAACCTGTCTTTTCAGCCACATCAAGTATTTTCTCCATATTGAGATAACTCTGACTGGAAGGTGCAGGGCCTATAAGATATGCTTCATCAGCATACTTTGCAAAGAGGGCATTCTTATCAGCTTCAGAATATACAGCAACCGTCTTCACGCCCAGTTCTCTGCAGGCGCGCATTGCCCTAATGGCTATTTCACCCCTATTTGCAATGAGTACTTTATTGAACATGAAAACTCCTCATTCGATAGACATCAATACATCTCCGGAAGAGACTGAATCCCCCTCACCGAAGAAGATCTGTTTTACGATTCCACTGTGAGGTGCATGTATCGCATTTTCCATCTTCATGGCTTCTATGACACATATGGTATCCCCTTCCTCTACAGAATCCCCTACACAAACCTTAATAGATAATACCATACCCTGCATATGACTAGTAACTGCACCTGGCACGGATTTTGCGGAAGGTTTCTCAGACTCTTCTGTAACATCCAGGGACCCATCTATGGGATGGACCTTCACATTAAATACATCCCCATCTATTTCTACCTTAAATTCAGTAGGGATATTTTGAGAACAGGGAACTGCACATGGATGAGTTTCTGTTCTAACAGGTACGAGTTCTTCTTCCTTTGTTTCACCCCTCAAAAACGCAGGTGCTATAGCAGGATATAAGATATAAGTAAGAACATCCTCTTCCTTCTTAACCAGTCCAAGTTTCTCAGCCTGAGCTTTCATCTTTTCATACTCAGGTTCAAGCAGGTCAGCCGGACGACAGGTAATGGGTTCTTCGTCTTGTATAAGCTTTACCATAATGTCCGAATCGATCTTCTGAGGAGGTCTGCCATACAGCCCACGTGCGTAGTCCTTAACCTCTTTTGGAATCACTTTGTAACGTTCACCCATCAGCACATTAAGCACTGCCTGAGTGCCGACTATCTGACTTGTAGGAGTTACAAGAGGAGGATAACCCAGTTCTGCACGAACCCGTGGTACTTCCTTGAGCACATCATTGTACTTGTCCAGAGCATTCTGTTCCTTCAACTGAGATACAAAGTTAGAAAGCATCCCACCTGGTATCTGGTATATCAGCACATTGGTATCAATTTGTTCTGATATTGGATTAAGGACACATCTCAATTCATCCTTTATTTCCTTGAAATATTCCGCTATCTCTGCTATTAGTTCTATATCAAGACCTGTAGCACGATCTGTTTCTGCCAGAGCAGCCACAATGGACTCAGTAGGTGGCTGTGAGGTTCCCCATGCAAGAGGAGAAACAGCTGTATCCAGAATATCCACACCAGCTCTGCATGCTGCCATATAGCTCATGGGAGCCATACCGGAAGTACAGTGGGAATGGAGATCTAATGGCAAGTTTACTTCTTTTTTGATAGCCTTTACGAGTTCATAGGCCTGGTGAGGAGAAATCAAACCTGCCATATCCTTAATGCACAATGAATCACAATCATGCTCAGCAAGATCTCTTGCAAATTCTACATATTTTTCTATTGTATGGACCGGGCTTGTAGTATAACATATAGTACCCTGAACATGTGCACCTTGCTTCTTAGCTACTGATATAGCTTTTTCCATATTGCGGATATCGTTGACAGCATCAAATATTCTGAAAATATCGATACCATTTTCATAGGACTTTTGTACGAACTTTTCAACAACATCATCCGAATAATGTCTGTAGCCCACAAGATTCTGTCCCCGAAGCAACATCTGAGCATAGGTATTATGCATTTCCTTTTTGAGTGCCCTCAGCCTATCCCACGGATCTTCGTTCAGGTATCGGATACAGGTATCAAATGTTGCACCTCCCCACATCTCAAGGGAGTAGTAACCCACCTGATCCAACTTCTCCATAATAGGAAGCATATTGCGGGTGCGCATACGGGTAGCGATGAGCGATTGGTGTGCATCTCGCAGGACAGTCTCTGTTATTTTTACTTTCATGTGACACCTCTGGGACATAAGTAAACTAAATCTGATAAATATGATGAGCGATATTCATGTGTAGCTCAAGCTAAAATTGTACTTAATACTTCATGGTATCATATTTAGTTTCTGGTTCTCTAGCTTCAATATTGCTGTTACGTGAACGAAAAAGGCGTTATTATGCATTTGGAATCGTTTTTACTGTAATTGAGAAACTGACATTTCAAACTAAATATCAAACTTAGAATCAGTCTCGAAAACACTTAAATTGATTTTTATTCACATTCAAAGTAAAGACATTCTTTTTGATTTGTGCTATTTCTGAGGATTAATCATTAGCATTTCTATACACGCTATATTTATATATTCAAAGATTGTTTTTTGTTTATCTATTTAGTTTAATATAATTTAACTGTTTGAAAAATAAAGCGAATGTTGAGTTGATATAGAATGTTCGATGATGTCTCAAAAATGTGGAAATCTGCAGCCGATAAAGACTGGAAAATGATTGACGAAATATCTAGCGTAGTAGAACACGCTAACAATGGAGACCTAACGGTAAGAATTGACTCCAAAAAGGACCCAAAACACGAAGAACTTGCAGCTTCCATCAATAAAATGATGTGCGAGATGTTCAAGCGCACGAACATCCTGGACAATGTTCCGATGCCTATTGTAAGCATGGACAAAGACTTCAATATAATTTATATTAATAAAGCTGCAGCTAACTTCACCGGCCAAACTGTGGACAAATGTCATGGAAAAAAATGTTTTGAACTGTTCAAGACAGGCCATTGCAACACTGAAAAATGCAAATCTGCTATAGCAATGAAAAATGGTGAAACCATTACAGGCGAGACAATTGCTAAAGGAGGCTCAAATAATTGTGCGATCCGTTACACAGCCGCTCCTATAAAAGATGCCTCCGGAGAAATTGTAGGTGCTGTTGAGTTCATCTCCGATATGAGCAAAGAGATGGAAATCACAAACAAAATAGTAGATATGTCGAATTCCATTGTTAATGGTCAACTGGATGCCAGGATCGATACAACTGGCTATTCCGGCAACTATCTGAAGATAGTAGAGGGCATGAATGAATGCATGAACTCTATAGTTGACCCCTTCCAGGCAGCAATGAAATACATGAACAGGGTCTCTCATGGAGATATACCACCAACAATCACAAAGGAGTATAAAGGCGCCTATGGAGATATGAAGAATAACCTCAACAACTGCGTAGCTGCGATTAATAATCTCCTTGAAGATACACACAAAATTGCTCAGGCAGGAATTGCAGGTGATCTAAAGGTACGAGCAGATGAATCAAAGCATGAAGGAAAATATAAAGTAATCATTTCATCATTGAACCAGACACTTGATGCCGTTGCAGGACCTATGCAGGAGAGCACCGATGTGCTAAAGAAACTGGCTGTCAATGACCACAGTGCAACTATGGCTGACAATAAATACCAAGGCATATTTGCGGAAAATGCTGCTGCAGTTAACGAGACACGTGCCCGTCTTACGAATATCACCCGTACTTTTGAGTTCATGGCAAGAGGTGATTTCAGTGACCTTGAGCGTTATAAGAAAGCAGGCAAGAGATCTGCTAATGATGAATTATTGCCAAATACCATAAGATTGATGGAAAATGTGCTTGCCCTTACAGATGAATTCCTTGCATTAGGCAAAGCTACAGAGGAAGGCAAACTCGATCATAGGGTTGATGTTAGCAAATTCAAGGGTAAGTTCGAAGAAGCTGTCAAAGCTGTAAACTATTCAATGGATGCACTTGTTGATCCCCTCAATGTCGCTGCTGATAAGGTTGCCACTATCTCAAGAGGAGAAATACCAGAAAAGATCAAGGATGACTACAAAGGCGACTTTAACGAAATCAAAAATAACATTAACGCATGCATTGATGGCCTTGGCGGACTTGTAGAAAGCAACAAGGTCATGCAAACTCTGGCATTGAATGATTGTACAATAAAAGTGGAAGGCCATTACCAGGGAGTATTTGCAGATGTTGCAAAGGCTACAAATGAGCTTAGACAGAAAATAATCAATGTGCAGAACGCCTTTATCAATGTGGCAGCAGGTGACCTGCATGAAATGGAACATTACAAGAAAGTAGGCAGGCTTTCACCGAATGACCAGTTGATCCCAGCTTGTATCAAGATGATGGAAAACATACAGAGACTTGTCGATGATTCTCTTATGCTCTCAAAGGCTGCAACAGAAGGCAACTTTGCCACTAGGGCAGATGTGACCAAACACCAGGGCAAATACAGAGAAATAGTAGAAGGAGTAAACGAAACGCTTGATACTGTAGTGGATAAGACAGATTGGTACGAAGCTATAATAGATGCAGTACCGTTCCCAATTCATGTAATTGACAACGACATGAACTGGGTGTTCCTGAACAAAGCATTTGAGAAACTAATGACAGACGCAGGCACTGTTAGAGATAGAAGCGAAGCAAAAGGAATGCCTTGTAGCTCAGCAAATGCAAATATCTGTAACAAGGAAGGCTGCGGCATAAAACAACTGCATAAGGGCGTAAACCAGAGCTACTTCGATTGGTGTGGATTGAGATGTAAACAGGATACAGCTTATCTGAAGAACAGAAGAGGCGAAAAGATAGGGTATGTTGAAACTGTAACAGATCTCACAGCGATATTAGAAAACAGAGACTATACTAACGTGGAAGTAGACCGCTTATCAGCAAACCTTGACTTGCTGGCAAGAGGAAACCTTGAAATGGATATGAACATTGCCGAAGCCAACGAGTATACAAAAGAGACAAAGGCAAACTTTGTAAAAATCAATGATAACCTGGCAAAGGTAAAATCAGCAGTAGGGGCAATGATTACCGATGCAAATATGCTCTCAAAGGCTGCTGTCGAAGGAAAGTTGGCAACAAGAGCAGATGCCTCAAAGCATCAGGGAGAATATAGAGCTATAGTAAAAGGTGTCAACGATACACTGGATGCGGTCATAGAACCTCTCAATGCAGCAGCAAAGGTTGTAGATTCCTATGCAGCCGGTGATCTGTCTGCAAGAATGGATATTGAAGTCCAGGGTGATTTCAGGAAACTGGCTGACACTCTTAACGAGTTTGGTGACAGCATACAGGCTCTGATCAATGATTCAAGCGAAGTGTTGAGTGCAATAGCTAACAATGACCTATCACGTAAAGCAGAGGTCGAGGGTGTTGGAGACTTTAAGAACATCAGCGATGGTATAGAGAACTGTAGGCTTTCACTTAATGAAATAGTAGCACTTGTTAGCGAAGGTGGAAGTAATGTATCTGCGACAGCAGAATCCATGTCTGCTTCCACTGAACAGATGACAGCCGCATCAAACCAGATAGCTGAAACTGTGGGTGAAATCTCGAAGGGAGCTCAGGACCAGGCAACCAAGACGAACGATGTATCAAGGGCAATGGTTGATATGACCAAGACCGTTCAGGAAGTCGCATCCAACTCCCAGAAAGCTGCAGAGACAGCTGCTCAGTCCAATGAGATGATCAAGGTAATGCGCAAATCGGCCGGGGAACTCATTGTGAAGATGGGAGCCATTCAAAAGGCTGAGGCTGAAGCTGGAAATGTGATCAAGGATCTGGACAAGAAATCAAGCCAGATAAGCGAAATAGTCAGTCTGATCACAAGCATTGCAGACCAGACAAACCTGCTTGCTCTGAACGCTGCCATAGAAGCAGCACGTGCAGGCGAGCATGGCCGCGGTTTCGCAGTAGTTGCAGATGAAGTCCGCAAGCTGGCTGAAGATTCAGGTAACGCTGCAAAGCAGATCGCAGGCCTTATCCATGATATCCAGGAAGGCACAAGCAATGCAGTTACCTCCATCAACAGAAGCTCTGAAGAGGTCGCCCAGGGTTCTGCAGCTATGAACGAAGCTACAGCAAGTATGGAAAAAGTTGTCGAGGGAGGAAACCAGATAGCTTTGATGGTGCAGGAGATTGCAGCAGCGGCACAGGAACAATCTGCATCTATTGAAGAAATCACAGCCTCTATAGAAGAAGTGTCAACTATTTCTGAAGAATCAGCAGCAGGAACCGAAGAGGCATCAGCAGCAGTTGAGGAACAGACTGCAGGTATGCAGGAACTTGCGAAATCAGCAGAGCAGTTGGCATTAGTGGCAAACAACATGATGTCTGTAGTAAAGAAGTTCGTTCTGGACAATGACATTGATTCCGAAACCAGAAATAAGTCCAGGAAAGGAGAAGAGATTTCCGGGAACACTGCTCACAGAAAGAACATCGGATCTGCACACAAGAAACAGGTACTTTGTGGCTCCGGTAGCTCTCGGTCTGCTAACATCTAAAATTGAGGAGATAAAGAATGAACACTCTCATGCAAAAGACACAAACGGTCAAAAAAGCTGACAGCGACCTGCTCCAGCTTGTGATATTCCAGCTAGGAGGTGAAGAGTTTGGAGTAGATATTATGGCAGTACAGGAGATCATAAAAATGCCTGAGATAACAGCCATACCCCAGGCTCCTGAATACGTAGCTGGTGTAATCAATCTTAGGGGAAAGATCATAGTTGTGGTCAGCCTGGGAAAGAAATTTGACATCCAGTCTTGCGATAAGAACGAGGAATACAAAGTCATTGTTGTGGAACTGGAAAACCAGGTTATAGGCATGATGGTGGATTCAGTAAGTGAAGTCCTGCGCATTCCTAGCTCCAGTGTAGACCCTGCACCTGATATAATAAAATCCGGTGTGTCCTCAAATTATATCCAAGGAGTTGGGAAGCTGGATGACCGTCTCCTCATCCTGCTGGACCTGAGAAATGTCCTTTCCGACTATGAGACAGAAGAACTGACTCAATTCGTTTAAGTATGACACGGGGTTTTATCCCTGTGTTGTCATTTTTTAAGTATCTGATTCTCATCAGTTTGTTTTTTTAATAAATACTAAGTACCAATAAACAGATTATTTTATGGTACAAATGGAGATAGAAGCTAAATTCTCTGTTCCTGACAAAGAAGTGTTTGATCTTTTTCTAAATAACCCAACTATCGGTCAGTTCAAACTTGATATTCCAATCAAGAATGAATTTGAAGATAGATATCTGGATACATCAGACATGATAATCATGTCTGAAGGATATTATCTAAGGCGGAGAGAAAAGGGACAAAGTATTGTTTATACTCTCAAATCCCTGGGAGGTGCCGGAAAAGATAGCATAAGGCGAAGAGAAGAGATGGAATGTACTCTTACCCATGATATGCCTCTTGAAAAGTGGGAAGAATCAGAGATGAAAAACTTTCTTTCACAGATCGTGGGAAAAAACTCTCTAGTTCCATTGTTTAATGTAAGCCATTTGAGGAATAATAGGAAAATATTCGATATAGATACAGAGAAAGAGGTTGCTGAACTTAGCCTCGATGAAGTAGAGATCAGTGTTGCAGGGAAAGAGGAAGCATATAAGGAAATCGAGGTAGAGCTGTTACAAGATGTGGATCAGAAAGAACTGGAAACTCTTGTAATTTTATTTAAAGAAGAAGTTGGCCTCATTCCAGGCAGTCTTTCAAAGTTTGAACATGGTATCATGTTACTTAATGGAGCTGACAACGAGCTTGTAACCAAAAAAGAACCTGATACCACACCTATGCCCATACAAATCCTTTTTGAGAAGTACCATATAGAAAGGGAGCATGCCCGGAAAGTAACGGAGAATGCGCTCAAACTTTTTGATGAACTCAAAGCTATACATGGTTTAGGGGATGAGTATCGGCGTGTAATATGGATATGTTCCCTAGTACATGATATAGGAATATATCAAGATATGCAGGACCATCATAAAACTGGCAGAGACATCCTGACGCATTCTCCACCT
The DNA here is from genome assembly GCA_002067265.1 of Methanomethylovorans sp. PtaU1.Bin073. Next base: position 8,181 of record MVQW01000074.1, read on the forward strand.
AGTGAGTTACCAGAGAAATTCTGGCCTTTTGCAGTGTGGACAACCTTTCTGCATAAGAAAAAAATAACTGCAAAAAAACTGGATAAATTAAGGTCTAAAACCTTTGGAAAACTGCCGGAAGAAATGCAAAAGAATGTTCTTAAAATAGCAGCTCTCATACGCATTGCAGATGGCATGGATTACAGTCGCATGCATTCCAATTTACATAAAATCTTTGTAAACGATTACAATGTGACGATACTAATCAAAGGGCAAGGAGCCACTATTGATGCTGACAGAGCAGACACAAAAAGCGACCTATGGCGTTTGATCTTTGATCAGATGATAGACTTTAAAGCAGAAAGCTGATACCGAGATTTTACCGTAGGTGCTTTTCGATGGCACCTACCAATGTACTTAAAGTCTTTATCCTGGAATATCTTTTATCGTTAGACTCCACTACTGTCCAGGGAGCATATTTAGTATCTGTCTTTAACAGCATCTCGTCAAGTGCTTTGAGATAATCATCCCATTTCTCTCTGTTTCTCCAATCGTCGGGAGTGATCTTCCATTGTTTTTCAGGAATACTTTCCCTGTCCTGAAACCTTCTAAGTTGCTCTTCCTTATCGATATGCAACCAGAATTTCACAATGATTGTTCCAAAATCGGTAAGAGTTTCTTCAAATTCATTGATCTCCTCATATGCCTGTTGCCATCGTTCTTCCTGACAAAAATTCTCCACCCGTTCTACAAGAACCCTTCCGTACCAACTCCTGTCGAATATGGTGATGTGACCAGCATCGGGCACTCTTCTGTAAAAACGCCACAAATAATGATGGCTCTTTTCATAATCGTTGGGAACTCCAATAGGTTCAACCTTGTAAAGCCGTGGATCAAGTTTCTCAGCTATACGCCTTATGTTTCCACCTTTACCTGCAGCATCCCAGCCTTCAAAGACAACCATTAAAGGTCTTTTTTCCCTAAAAAGTTCATATTGAAGTTCACCAAGTATTTTTTGATAGAGATCCTTTTCTCGTTCATATCTTTCGTCTTCTATCATCAAAGAAAGATCCGCATTTAATAGTCCATTTGAAGATGGGATAAAATCAGCGATACTTTTTGAAACGGGTAGTGAGCAGTTACTTTTTAATCTGCTGTTAATATAGCTTTCCATTGTAACAAGGATTGTAGAGAGGGTTTTGATAGTTGCGTAATTAAGGTTTTCTGCTTCCACTATTGTCCAAGGAGAATGCGATGAATGAGTTTTATCGATCATTTCATCTACCAAGGTGAAATAGCGTTTATACTCGTTCTCATAATCTAATTCTTCACTGACAACAGAAATTGGGATACCTTTTTTTTCATATAACTTAAGTCTTTTAGCTTGCTCTTCTTGACTGACGTGCATGAAGAATTTCATAAGAAGGTATCCATCATCTGTAAGCTGCCTTTCAAATTTACTTATCTCTTTTACATAATAGCCCAATTCAGTATACCTTGATTTTTTATCAAAAGATTCAATTATGCTCCGGCTATACCAGCTTCTTTCAAATATAGCGATTTTCCCATATGCTGGTATTTTTTGCCAGAACCTCCAGAATTTCGGCTTCTTAGATTCTTCTTCAGTAGGTTTTACTATCACATGGAACCTTAATCCCATTGGATTAAATGCTAACATACAGCGATTGATAATACTATCCATTCCAGAGGCATGCCATCCTTCGAACACAATGACGATTGGTAAATTCATTTTCCAAGCTTTTCGCTGCAGTTCCCCTATACGAATGTATAGATCGTCTATCTGGGCCTTGTATTCCTCCTTGCTCATACGCAACGATAGATCAACACTCTCGAGCATTTGGACCACTCTTTGAATTCTGGATTTATCTTAATATCAATCCATGCTGGAACATGCTCCAAACTATAAGAGCAAGGCTTCCAGTGACAACTATCAAAATGAAAGATCTCAGGGACCTGCTGAACAACTCCTTAGACCCTGTTACTTTTATGAACACCGGTTTTGTCAGTGTGCTTATGATGCTTGCCATTACTGCGGTTTCAGCAGCTGTTTGATAAGAGATATTCCCCCCTAGTGCAAGAGCAGCCACAGATGCAGTAACTGCTGCGCTGCTCACTATGCCCCCCAACGCTGTAGCGTAAGTGCCTACTGGTCCTGCAAAAGTATTGGCTGTATTTGCAAGTAACAGAAATAGTGAAAATACCAAACCAAACTTAAAAGCAGGTCCAAGGGCAAAAGGAGATCCAATTTCAAGTGTCTCCTCGGTAACTTCCATTTTCTGCCTTTCAAACAAGACAAGCATAATCGTGATAAATCCCATTAATAAGAAGGGAGGGAGCATAAGAAGTGCAGTTTTTCCGCTGGTGTCTACTATTACAGCGATCACGACATCCCTGATGAACATGGATATAACAGCAAGCATAGAGCCTATGTACACATTTTCAGTGAGGTGGACCCTTCTGCGTGAGATGTTTGCCAGTGCCACGATAGTAGCTTCACTGCTTACCAGACCACCTAAAAGACCGGAATAAGCGATTCCCCCCTTGGAACCCATCTTTTTTAGAGACAGGTAGTTCACAAAACTAATAGAAGATACAAGGACAACAATGAGTATAGCTGATTTGAGATAGAGTACATCATATAACGGTTCACTTGGTACCAGAGGATATAATGCAAAAACAACTGCCAGAAACTTCAAAGCACCTGCGATGTCACCCTCGGATAAATGCTCTGCCAATGAATGTAATGGTTTTTTCTCAATCAGCACAAAAGTTAGAACAACAGCAGAAACAATTGGAACAAGGAACATGCCAATACCGACCAGAACACCCAAAAGATATGTGAAAAAGAGTGCAATAGCACTGGTAAGTCCTGAACGCCCATAAACTACATTCACCGCGTATACTATAAGAATGCAGGAAAAGACCATAAAAACAGTAGTTATAAGAAGAATATCAAAAGAAACATAAGGCTGCATGAATGTGGCAAGCATCCCAATAAGACATGTAATAGTAAAAGTTCGGACACCTGCATATATCTTTTTACTTGTTCTCCAATGCTCACGTTCTATGCCTATTAGTATTCCTATCATCAAAGAAACAACCAGTTTCTCAAAGAAACTTACCAGAAACGGATCAAAACCAAATTGATTAATTAAGTCCACTGTTTGCATGGTGCCTTCTCTTTACTTATGTAAAAGAGAATATGAATTAGACCCCATATATAATATATCCTCAGCAGATTTT
>MVQW01000075.1 GCA_002067265.1 Methanomethylovorans sp. PtaU1.Bin073
GGAAATATTGTTCTTGCTAATGACTCTACCGCCTTGGTCCATCCGGAGCTGTCTGATCATTCCATCGATATTATTTCACAGACTTTGAAAGTGGATGTGCATAGGGGTACTATCGCAGGTCTGAAAACAGTAGGTATGGCCGGTACAGCGACTAATAAGGGATTACTTGTAAATCCGAAGGCCACTGCAAAAGAGCTGGCATTCCTGGAAGAAATATTTGATCTGCCTGTGGATGTAGGTACTACTAATTATGGTACTGCGATGGTAGGCTCAGGCCTGCTGGCAAATTCCAAAGGTTATGTGGCAGGTTCAAAAACCACTGGTTATGAACTCGGTAGGATCGAGGGTGCTCTAGGCTTTATTGTACAAGAGTAAGATTATTTTAAATTATATATGGGTGATTGATATGAAGGACTTTGTTGTTAAGGGAAAGTTCAAAGCCGGATGTGAATGGGAAAAATTCACCAAGCAAGTTGCTAGCCAGAATGAGAAAAATGCAGAAGATAAAGTATATTCTCTCTTTGGCAGTAAGCACGGTATAAAAAGGATGTTTGTAAAGATCGAAAGCATTGCTGAGGCATGATCCATGGCAGAGATGAATGACACGGATCTACGTAACCTAGTGGCGCAGCACCGTGAGTATCAACGCAGAGCAGAAGCTTTGCACCAGCAGCTAAGCATGGTAAGTCTGTCAGCACAGGACTGCCAGAGGGCCATTGCTACTATTGAAGAGTTGGAAAAGGAAAAGGCAGGTGCTCAGACCATGGTCCCCATAGGGTCCGGCTCATTCGTCTATGCTAAGCTTGAGACGATCGACAAAGTGGTCGTCAATGTAGGCGCAGGTATCAGTATTGAGAAATCCTGTCCAGAAGCCAAGGAAATCCTTCAGAGGCGTAAGGACGAACTCGATAAGATCCTCGAGAAAATGAATACTTCTTTGGCCCAGCTAGCCCATGGTATGCAGGCTATTGAAGCTCAGATAACGGCATTGCAGCAGGGTGCACAGTCAAGCACCCAGTAAACTTTTTTTCATTTCCGCAGAGTTGGTCGCGTGTTCAATAAACTGAAGGAAAAGCTCAGCGGCTTTACAAAAAGCCTTGGCAGACAGATAGAAGAAAAATCTGTTCCAGTGGAGGCTCCGCAAGAACAAGCAGATGATGTTCCTCTTATATCTGTTTCCGAGTCAGAGCAGCAACCTTTGGTTGATACTACGACTGTAACTAAAGACGATACTACTGAGCCTCAGAAAGTCATAGTTTATGAAACTCAGTCTGAAGTTAATGAAGTTGAAGCTTCTAAGCCTCAGGAGCCGAAAAAGTTTGGTTTTGTAAGCAAGGCAAAGGCTTTGGTTTTTGAGCGAGAGTTCATTCTTGATGAGAAAGACCTCGAAGAGCCTTTGTGGGACCTGCAGATTGCTTTGCTTGAAAGTGATATTGCTCTTACTGTTGCAGAGGCTATCACAGAAGCAGTAAAATCCGAGCTTGTAGGTTCTCGCAGAAAGATCGGCAAGGATACCACTGACATTGTAGAGCAGGCTTTGCGTAATGCTTTGTACAATGTAATGAGTGCCAATGTTTTTGATCTTGATGATTATGTTAAGAATGCCAAAAAGCCTGTACACATAGTTTTCGTTGGCATTAACGGTACCGGGAAGACCACCAGCATTGCTAAGACAGCGAAACGTTTCAAGGATATGGGTTATTCCGTAGTCTTGGCAGCAGGGGACACTTTCAGAGCAGGTGCTATTGATCAGTTGCAGATACACGGCGACAGAGTTGGTGTCAAGGTCATTCGTCATCAGGAAGGCGGTGATCCAGCAGCAGTTGTCTATGATGCAATACAATATGCGGAGGCTCACAAGGCCGATATAGTGCTTTCAGATACTGCAGGCCGCATGCATACAAACCTCAATCTCATGGCACAGCTCAAGAAGGTATGCAGGGTGAGCGCTCCTGACCTCATAATTTTCGTGGATGAGGCCGTAGCAGGCAACGATGCTGTAGAGCGTGCAGCCCAGTTCAATGAAGCCGTACCCATAAATGGGTCAATTTTAACCAAAACAGATGCAGATGCCAAAGGTGGCGCTGCAATATCTATTGCCTATATAACCGGCAAACCTATACTCTTCTTGGGTATGGGACAGGGTTATGATGATCTTAAGAAATTCGATCCAAAGTGGTTCGTAGATCAAATATTTGATTAATAGATTTCTAAAATAGGATTTTGTGCAGTAGCCTATTGGCCACTGCATCCAGTTTTCAGTTCTCTTGCTAATTGTTCTAATCTTTCTTCAACGCTATTCTTAGAAGCTATGATGTTTACAAAAGCTGATCCTACTATTACGGCATCAGCACCGGCTGCTATCACCTCTGCAGCCTGCTTGCCATTGGAAATACCAAATCCCACTGCTCTGGGAAGCGTTGTATTCACTTTTTCTAGGATATCTTTTGTGGATTTTGACACATCAGCACGTGCACCTGTTACTCCCAGACGGGATACTATGTATATAAATCCGGAACCTTTGCTGAATATCTTCTGCATCCTGTTCTTGTCTGTCACAGGAGTCACCATAAATATCATATCAACTTCATGTGTTTTACAGGCTTTCAGAATGTCATCGGCTTCCTCTATGGGCAGATCGGGTACTATTATTCCAGTGATGCCAGATGTAGCGCAGTCTTTCACGAATTTTTCCACACCTCTTCTGAAGATGAGGTTATAGTAAGTCATACATACAAGTGGCACTTGCTCTTTAATTGATGCTGCAAGCTCAAAATACATGTCTGGGTTCGTACCTGCTTCCAGTGCCCTGTCTGATGCAGCCTGGATAGTAGGACCGTCTGCCACAGGATCTGAGAATGGCAGTCCCAATTCCACAATATCGGCTCCGCCCTTAACAAGCGCATGCACATATTTTCTGGTTTCATTTGCACTGGGATCTCCCGCACATACATAGGCAATGAGAGCTTTTTCTTTCTTTGCTTTCAGTTCCTGGAACTTTTCTGCTATTCTCATAATTTTTCCTCGCAAGCGCCTGCTTTCAATTTCAATACAGTTTCAAGGTCTTTGTCTCCTCTTCCTGAAAGGCTGACCACGATCAGATCTCCAAGTTCGCCTGTATCTGCCATTTTCTTTATGTAAGCCAGTGCATGGGATGATTCCAATGCTGGAATTATGCCTTCAAGTCTGCATAATTCATGGAACGCATCCAGAGCTTCCTGATCATTCACGCTGCCAGGCTGGATCCTTCCAGTCTCTGCAAGGTAAGCAAGTTCAGGTCCAACGCCTGAATAATCCAGGCCAGCAGAAACAGAAGTGGATTCCAGTATCTGTCCGTATTTGTCCTGCAGGATCAGCGTTCTTGCACCCTGCAATATTCCTTCTTCACCTGCACCCAGAGAAGCAGAGTGCATTGCTGTGTTTCCCTGAACTTGTATGCCACAGCCACCCGCTTCTACCGGAAAGAGCTTTACATCGGCATCTGCTACAAAAGGATGGAATATTCCCATCGCATTGCTTCCACCGCCTGCACAGGCAACAATCGAGTCAGGAAGCCTTCCTTCCTTTTCCATGATCTGCTGTTTGACCTCAGTACCTATTACGCTTTGGAAATCCCTCACTATCATTGGGTAGGGGTGAGGTCCAACTACTGAACCAATAAGATAATGTGTATTTTCCACATTGGTCACCCAATCCCTTAAAGCTTCATTTATGGCATCCTTCAGGGTCATTGAGCCAGATCTTACAGGATTCACCTTTGTACCCATAAGTTCCATGCGATACACGTTCATTTTTTGCCTTTCCACATCTTTGGCTCCCATGTATACAACAGTCTCAAATCCAAGGTTAGCTCCGGCCATAGCAGTCGCAGTGCCATGCTGTCCGGCTCCCGTCTCAGCAATAATCCTCTTTTTGCCCATATACTTTGCAAGTAGTGCCTGTCCTATGGTGTTGTTTAATTTGTGTGCTCCTCCATGCACCAGATCCTCACGTTTAAGATAGATCTTAGTACCGTATTTCTTGCTTAGGTTCCTTGCATGGTATAGGGGGGTACTGCGCCCGGCGAATTCTGTAAGATAGTAGTTCAGTTCCCTGAGAAATTCAGGGTCTTCTTTATAACGTTCGTATTCCTCTTCCAGTTCTTTCAAGGCTGGCATGAGCACTTCGGGCACGAACTGGCCACCGAACCTCCCATAAGTAGGTTTTTGCATAGTTTACACTCCAGCTATTTCTATTAATTATATTTAGTTATATGTAGTTTTTAATTATATGTAATTCAATATTCTTCAGGAATTATCAACCAGGCAATAAAATATGCCGGGATACCTCCGCCACCTAAGAATATAAGAAATATCCACAAGAGCCTTATTAAAGTTGGATCTACATTCAGATATGCTCCGATCCCTCCACATACTCCTGCAATGATTCTTTCGTTTCTGGACCTGCAAAGTTTTTTGTACATTTAAGGGTCTCCACTAGCTCCTTGGTCTTATGGTATATATCATCGCTTTTAATTATAGCGGTCCCTATAAGAAGAGCATCTGCTCCCGCATCTATAGCTTTTCTGGCATCAGTGCATGAATGTATCCCACTCTCACTGATGATTACATGGTTGGTGCCATGCTTCTCGTCATATTCTTTTATAATTGGTACAAGCATTTTCGTGTTATTGAGATCCACTTCCATTGTGCGGAAGTTTCTGTTGTTGATGCCAATCAGTTTAGCATTTGTTGCAAGTGCCATTAGCAGTTCTTCTTTAGTTTGTGTTTCTACCAATGGTTCCATACCCTTTGAAATTGCAAGATCCACGAAATGACTAATTTTGTCTTCAAGTACACCTGTTATAAGCAATATGATGTCACAGGTAATTTCTTCCAATTGCCTTTCATCAATAATGAAATCCTTTCTTAGTACAGGCAGATTCACTTTTTGCCTTACACTTTCCAGGTTTTCCAGTGACCCGTGGAAGAATTTAGGTTCAGTAAGTACTGAAATACCAACTGCTCCTGCACTTTCCATTTGCATGCCTATAAATGCTGCCTTTTCAGGAGGTATTTCCATATACTTTTGTGAAGGTGATGAAGGCTTAACTTCTGCTATAATTGGTATATATCCCTTATTTTGTTTTTCTCTGATTGCAGCTACTACATCCCTATTATGGTTATTTTTTCTTTTATAGCTGCATTTTTCGGGAATATTTATGGCTGCTACTCTTTTTGATGTTTCATTAAGGATCTCGTCAATAATCGTGTGCATTATATCTCTCTTATGTGCATCAATGTCTATATTTGTACATAGAAGACATAATACTTAAACATTTTGCTAAAAGGCTACTTTGGGGTTTAATGTTTGAGATTTGCAACCACATGATTTTTATATATTAATGAATTATATAATACTATCCTTATACTTTACTCTATGAAAGGAGAATTAACATGAAAGCGAACAGAAGAAAAACATTACTTAACAACGCAAATGCCCAGGTGGGTATAGGCACGTTGATTATTTTCATTGCAATGGTACTTGTTGCAGCTGTCGCTGCAGCGGTACTCATCCAGACATCTGGTACGCTGCAGCAGAAGGCTCAGTCTACAGGTAAGCAGGCAACTCAGGAAGTATCTTCCAACTTGATTGTCAAAAATATAGAAGGTGTCCGTGCAAAGAACAGTGCTACATCCATGTCTTCTACCATAGATCTGCTTAAGCTAAAAGTCGGTCTGAACGTAGGAAGTGCTTCAGTAGATGTAAACCAGGTGGTTGTCTCTATTACGGATGGTACCACTGCCAATAACCTCGTATATGCAGGCAATCAAAAATCCTATGCAAACATCGGTGCATCAGATGGAGCAATGGACGATTTTAACTCTTCCAGTGCTGCAGTTAATCTTCAAACTCTTCTTACAGAGCAAACTACTGCAATCACCACGTTTAACAACTGTGATCACTACTTTACAGTAGAGCGTATACGTGATGAAGATGCTTCTTTCTCCCAGTCCAATCCTGTGATGAACACTGGTGATCTTATCAATGTATACATAGCCACAACCTCCTCCACTGCAACTGGCTATAACTTTGTAAGTACCGTAGATACTTCAGCAGGTCTTAAGAGCTCAGGCCTTAACCTGGTGCCAAGAAGCGTTGTTAACATAATTCTCACTCCAGAATCAGGTGTAGTGACGAACGCTGATTTCGTGACGCCTTCATCATACGGTGTGAAAGAGGCTGTACAGCTTTATCCATGAAACATTTTGAGTTTCATCAAAAGGGTGATCTTATGAAATCTAATAGAAAAAGCAATTTATATACAAACACTAGTGCTCAGGTCGGTATAGGTACCCTGATCATCTTCATCGCTATGGTACTTGTAGCCGCAGTGGCTGCTGCTGTGCTCATCCAGACTTCTGGTACACTGCAGCAGAAAGCCCAATCCACTGGTAAGCAAGCAACTCAGGAAGTTTCATCAAACCTTATAGTTAAGGGAATAGAAGGTGTCCGTGCAAAGACCAGTTCTACAAACATGTCTTCTAATATTGACCTACTCAAACTAAAAGTTGGTCTTAATGTTGGTAGTTCTCCGGTAGATGTTAACCAAGTAGTAATTTCTATCACTGATGGTACTACTACTAATAATCTCATCTATGCCAACAACGATAAGACATACGGATACGCTATGAAAGATTTCTCAACTTCCGCAACAGCTGCAACCAATCTGGAAAAACTTTTTACAAGTACACAGGCCACACCCGGTGATAATCCTAAGTATTACTTCACTGTAGACAAGATCCGTGATGAAGACAGCTCTTTTTCCCAGGGGAAGCCGGTTATGAACACAGGTGACCTTGCTACCTTTTATGTTTCAACAGTATCAGGTTCAGACACGGCTTTTACTTATATTGGTGACACTAATGTAGCTGGATCTCAAAAGGACTCTGGACTTGATGTAGGTCCAAGGACAAGTGTCAGTATAGTGATAACTCCTGAATCAGGTGTCACAACAATGGCAGACTTCTTGACACCTTCTTCATATGGTACTAAAGAAACTGTGGTTCTATATCCATAAGGTGAGTTTTCTCACCTTTCTTTTTTGTCTTTTATCTTTTTTTGTCCAATACAAAAATCGCATTTACTTATTTTTATTTAGATCTTGTTTTCTATTCAGAAAAAGTAACTATGGATTAAAAGTTGTCTTATTCTAGCGCTAATCCTTATGTTTCTTGATTGTTG
>MVQW01000076.1 GCA_002067265.1 Methanomethylovorans sp. PtaU1.Bin073
ATTGTAAAGGAAACAGGCGCTGGAATTTCCCACGAGGACGCATGGCTATTGAAGAAAGCAGGTGTTTCTGCTATTGATGTAGGCGGAGTCGGCGGCACAAGTTGGTCCGGAGTAGAAGTATATAGGGCCAGGGACAGAAAGGACATAATGTCAGAAATGATCGGCGAACTATTCTGGGATTTTGGTATCCCAACGGCTGCAAGTGTAGTAGAATGCAATGTATCTTTACCGATAATAGCCACGGGTGGAATAAGAACAGGAATGGATATTGCAAAATCAATAGCAATTGGGGCTAGTGTAGCCAGTGCAGCACTTCCTTTTGTTGCCCCGGCACTAGAAGGAAAAGACATGGTACTCAACCGGCTAAAGCTCATGATGAACGAGCTTAAAGTCGCGATGTTCCTCTGCGGATGCAAAGACCTGTGTAAATTGCATGCCACACCCACAGTGATCACCGGGTGGACAAGAGAATATCTTGAATTACGTGGATTCAATGTCAAAGAATTCGCTTTACGCTCAAACCGTAGCGAATTACAGATTGTATAAAATTCATTTATAAGGGATAATAAAATTAGATTTTGAGGATTTAATATGACAGAAATTGGAATAATAGCAGTTGGAGGCTATAATGAAATGGGCCGCAATATGACTGCTATAAGGGTTGATGAGGATATAATCATCCTGGATATGGGTCTGAGATTAGATAGAGTACAGATCCACGAAGACGTAGAAATAGATAAAATGCATTCCCTTGAGCTTATCAATATGGGAGCCATACCAGATGACACGATAATGAATGATGTCAATGGAAACGTACGTGCTATTGTATGCACACATGGCCATCTTGACCATATTGGTGCAGTCTCAAAGCTGGCACATCGTTATACTGCCCCTATTATTGGTACACCTTATACAACCGCTCTGGTAAAACACCAAATAGATTCGGAACGCAAGTTTGGTGTAAAGAATAATTTAATCTCTATGAAAGCCGGGGAAACCTACGAAGTAACAAAAGATGTCTCTATTGAGTTCATTAATACTCAGCACAGTATAATTGATACTGTTTTTGTGGTAATCCATACTCCAAAAGGCGCTATAATGTACGCCTGTGACTTTAAACTGGATAGGACACCTACTTTGGGGGAAGCACCGGATTTCAACAGGCTTAAAGCTTTGGGAGAAGAGGGAGTAATTGCACTAATCACCGAAAGTACTAATGCCGGAAGATCTGGTAAAGCACCTTCCGAACAAATAGCACACGACCTGGTAAAGGATGTACTACTGGGTACTGAAGAATCGAATGTTGGAATGATAATCACAACTTTTGCTTCTCACATATCCCGCTTGAATTCCATCATTTCCTTTGCTGAGGAAATGGGACGTATACCTATGCTACTGGGTAGGTCCATGGATAGGTACATGACCACAGCTAAAGAACTTGGATACGTTGAGCTTCCAAGGAATGTAGAAATATATGGGCAGCGCCGTGAAGTTGAAAAGGCTTTGGAAAAAGTAATGAGGGAAGGTAAAAGCAAATATCTGCCTATTGTTACCGGACATCAGGGAGAGCCTGGTTCCATATTAATACGCATAGCGAATGGTGATACTCCTTACATGATAGAACCGGGAGATAAGGTCATATTTTCCGCTAATGTGATCCCAAATCCTCTTACACAAGCTAACCGCTATGCTTTGGAAACTAAGCTTCGGATGAAAGGGGCACGTATCTATGATAATGTACATGTGTCAGGACACGCATACAGAGAAGACCACTGGGAACTATTGAGAATGGTTAAACCTGAACATGTCATTCCTGCTCATGGAACCATAGAAATGCATTCGGCATATATTGAAATGGCAGAAGATGCAGGATATGTGCTGGGAGACACACTCCACCTGTTAAGGAATGGAGAAGAATTATATATAGAAGACTAATATCGCATCTACTCACGAGGGTATCATGAACCTGATAGAAGAAATAAAAAAACGGAGTTCACATGTTGATGAGGGTATCAGCGAAATGCTCCCCATCACACATCCCGAGGAATTATATAAAGCTGCAAGATATTTGCCTGATGCAGGTGGAAAAAGACTAAGGCCTGCAGCTGTTATACTGGCTGCAGAAGCCGTTGGATCTGATCTTCAAACTGTGCTACCAGCTGCTGTTGCAGTAGAACTGGTACATAATTTCACCTTGGTGCATGATGATATTATGGACAAGGACGATGTGCGCAGGGGAATGCCTGCAGTACATGTTAAATGGGGAGAGCCTGCAGCTATCCTTGCAGGCGATACTCTATATTCCAAGGCTTTTGAGATCATAACCTCTATGGATAACGATCCAGTACGTATCGTAAAATGTATTGACCTTCTAGCAAGAACATGCACAGAAATATGCGAAGGGCAGTGGCTGGATGTAGAATTTGAGGATATGAGCATAGTCTCTGAAGAACAGTATCTGCAAATGGTAGAGAAGAAGACTGCTGTGCTATATGGAGCTGCATGTAAGATCGGTGCGTTGCTTGGTGGTGCCCCTCTTGATGTAGCGGATCAGATGTACGAGTTTGGTCGAATGATAGGCATTGGTTTCCAGATATATGACGATGTGCTGGATATTGTGACCCCTGAAGAGGTGCTTGGCAAAGTAAGAGGCAGCGACATAATGGAAGGAAAAAAGACTCTGATAGCTATTCATGCCCTCAATGCTGACGTAAAGTTGGATATTTTTGGCAAGGGTAAAGCCTCAAAGGGGCAGCTAGAAGAAGCTATAAAGCAGCTTGAAGATTCTGGATCCATCGAATATGCAAGAAATACAGCTGTTTCATATATCCGTGAAGGAAAAAAGAAACTGGATGTACTAGAAGACTCAGAAGCAAAAGAAATACTGCTTGCAATAGCGGATTACATGATCGAAAGATCTCATTGAATTGGGTCATGACAGACCCAATATTTTGTTTTTGATCCTTTTACCACTTATAGAGCTTACTTTTCAAAGGGGCTATTGCGTTATATTTATCTTATATGAGCGATTATGGCGTTTGATTGAGGCGATGTACTTGGAATGCATTTTCTGCAAGATACTCTCAGGGGCTATCCCTTCTTACAAGGTTTATGAAGATGAGTTCGTTTTTGCTTTCCTTGATATTTATCCGTGTTCAGATGGACACACTGTAGTACTTCCAAAAAGACATATTGAAAGATTCACTCAGATGGACGAAATTGATGCTGCAAACCTTTTTTCTTCAGTACATAAAATCTCTAAGGCTGTGTGTAAATCATTTGATCTGCAAGGGATGAATATAGGGATGAATGTAGGAGAAGTTGCAGGACAGAGTGTTCCGCATGTGCATGTGCATATAATCCCACGCAAAGAAGGGGATAATGGCGGATCTATGCATAGTATAGTGGAGAATAATCCGGATACCAGCAAATTGGGAGAATTAGCTGAAAAGATCCGTGCATCATTCTAAATTAAATAACTGATACACTTTTTCTAAAAACACTTCCTTTGATATTTTGTATATGAGGAATATAATGCTCAGAGCAGTAATCAAATCCATGCGTCCCCATCAGTGGTACAAGAATTTTATTATTTTTATCTGTATCATCTTTTCAAGGAATATTTTTAATCTACAAATGTGGATGGATCTTGTTGTGATCTTTATTGTATTTTGCCTGCTTGCAGGTTCACAATACATGTTAAACGATGTAAAAGACGTAGAAAAAGACAAGCTTCACCCCAAGAAGAAATATAGACCAATAGCAGCAGGGCTAATTCCAGCTAAAGTCGCGCTTGTTATATCTTTGACAATAATGGTAACCTCTCTCATCATTGCTTTTTCAATGGGAAAGTTGATAGGACTTGTAAGTTTTATGTATCTTGCGAATAGTATAGTCTATTCGTTCTATTTTAAAGAGTATGCTATTGTTGATGCTATTTTCAT
>MVQW01000077.1 GCA_002067265.1 Methanomethylovorans sp. PtaU1.Bin073
GGGAAGTGGGAGTATACAACCTTCATGCGGTATTCAAACCCTTGGGTTACACCTTTCATCATGTTATTAATATGTGAAGAGAATGTACCGATCATAGCCTTGTGAGACTTCTTTGTTGAAGTGGAGTCCACTATGATCTCAGAGCCTGCAATCTCAATTACGATTCCAGGATACCAGAGGTATCTTTCGTTCTTTCCTTTTGGTCCTGATACGGAAAGGATGTCATTCTGGAAAGTAACTGTAACTCCTTCCGGAATGCTGATCACGTTCTTCATCTCTTTAGCCATTGAACCACTCCATATCAGTACACATATGCCAGAAGCTGTCCACCAATATTTTTCTCACGTGCATCATATTGTGACATGACACCATGAGATGTTGTGAGGATCAGTGTTCCAAAGTTCTTGGCTGGTAAGAATTGCTTCTCCCATCTCTCGAAATCAACTGAACCCACTGAATAACGTGGCTTTATTGCTCCGCATTTGTTTATTTTACCGATGAGCTTAACCTCATAGATTCCTGCTTTACCATCCTCGATGAACTCGAACTCACCGAGGTATCCGCTGTCCTGCATCACTTTAAGGACCGTACCGATGAGCTTTGATGCCGGTTTAAGCGTGCATGACTGTTTACCGATTGCCTCTGCATTCTTTATAGTGGAAAGTGCATCGGCAAGAGGATCTAATAACACCATTATTTTTCACCTCAAGTATATTTCTCAAATCCCATGTCATGGGCGATCTCACGGAAACAGTGGCGGCACAAGTAAATATCATATTTCCTTACAAGGCCTTGCTTTCTTCCGCATCTTTTGCATTCGTGTGCGCCCCGGCCAAATTGCTTAGTAGTCTGGACCATTTACACAACCTCCACGAAGTACTTATCCTTGAAGAACGAAATTGTATCTTCTTTTGTGATCTTGTGCGTTGAAGGAACTTTTCTTTCGGAAATCCTTCTTTTGCTGATCCTATATCCCGGACGATTGACTACCACATTTATATCCATACCAAAGATACCGATATTAGGATCATACCTCATTCCAGGAAAGTCCGTGTGTTCTTCAATTCCGAATGCAACATTCCCATTTTTATCGAACTGGGAGGCTGACAACCTTTTCTCCACTATTGACAGAGCTGTTGTCAGGAATTCGTTTGCATTATCACCACGAAGGGTGACTTTGCATCCTATAGGTTCATTTTTCTTGATACCGAATCCAGGAAGGGTCTTCTTTGCATATGTACGAACCACAGTCTGTCCGGTAATTTCTCTTAAGATACCTTCAGCGTTCACAAGGTGTTCACCACTTTCACCGACACCCATGTGAACAATGACCTTATCTATCTGAGGTTCTCTCATTGGGTTACTCAACAACCTCACCACCCAACTTGATTTCTGGCTTTGTTGTACCTATCACAACAACATAATCTTCGACTGTGGTGAATTCCTCATCTTCCCCTGTAATTTGTACAGTGTTGGGATTGGAGCTACGTACTGTGTTGATTGCCTTAATGGAACCAATTTTACCAGTGTGCTTTCCACCGATGATCAATGCAAGGTTGCCAACTTCATACTTTATATGTTGGAGTATTTTCTTATCAGGTACTGAAAGAATTATGGAATCTTTGGCCTTAAAGTCGTTTGAACCTATCAGATTGGAACCATCATTAAGGTTAAGCTGAACTTTGCCACCTTTGACAACAGTCTTTCCACTGACCCGACATAACTTGCTTGTTTCAATGCCTGCAAGTTTGTGCAATTCCAATCTTCCCTTGCGATCAAGGAGAACCCGGTAAGATTGTTCCATTTTAGGAATGGAAACAACGTCCAAAAGTCCTATAGGGAATCTCAGATCCTTTCTGACAATGCCATCAACAAGAATGCTACCCTCAGAAAGTACTCTTTTTGCCTCTACCCTTGTGTCCACAACATGTAACATATCCCTAAGAACTACTCCAAGAGGAATGCTCAGTTGCTTATTGTGAGGACCTGGCCTAGTTGATGTTATCCATTTATTGGATTTCTTGGAAATCTGCCAGCTCTTTGGTACAGAGATCCTTTTTTGATGTCTTCCCACAAAACCACCTACTGCTTACTCAATACTTTTGATCTGCGGTCATCTTTCATTTCAAGGGAGGTAATAGTTACATTTGAAGGATAAATGGGCCTTGGTACCTCAGTGCCATCTGACTTGGACACTGATACTCCTTCTACAACTATAGTTCCATGTTTAAGTGATACCGCTTCTACTTTACCTGTGGTGCCTGCATGATCTCCGCGCATCACTTTTACAGTGTCGCCCACGATGACCCTTGCTGTTCTGCGACCATACTTTTCACGAAGTTCTTTGGAAAGAGGAGCACCCATATATTTCTGCCTCAAATGTAGTGGTGCAGTATAGCGCATTTTGCGCTGTTTTCTTGGCTGATTAGTAACCATTGCATACACCTCACACTATAATTGAAGCCGTAGTACCAATCTTTGGGTACCTTTCCGCAACCTCTCTTGCGATTGGACCTTTCAGATCAGTTCCCTTGGGCAGGCCATCCTCATCAACGATCACAACTGCGTTGTCCTCAAAGGAAACTCTTAATCCATCGGGACGGCGAATTTCCTTCTTCTGGCGAACTATTACAGCATACATGATCTGTTTACGCATCTCAGGAGTACCTTTCTTGACAGATACCACGCACATGTCACCGATGCCTGCGCATGGTTGCCTATTCTTGGTACCTCTGTAACGCTTTACAGATATGATCTCCACAACTCTTGCACCTGTGTTGTCTACGCAATCTATGCGTGAACCACTGGCCAATGAACGGGGTATGGTAGAACGAATCCCTTTCATGCCTCTACCCCCGTTTTAATGACCACATATGACTTAGTCTTACTAAGAGGACGACATTCTGCAACAGTCACAATGTCCCCCACTTGAGCATCAATACATGGAGGATTGTGAGCATGGATCTTAGATTGCCTTTTCTCATACCTCTGATACTTACTTATAAGCACTTCATGTCTTCTTTGGATGACCACGGTCCTGTCCATTTTGTTGCTGACAACGGTGCCCACCAGTATCTGTCCCCTGACCGGCAGCGTTCCGTGGAATGGACAATTGACGTCATTGCACTCCTCTTTAGGAGCTGGGACATCCAATCCAATATCTCTTGTCATGATTATTACCTCATGCGAATTTTCCTGATATTCTTAATCCTATTTTCGGGTTGTGAGAGCAATAAATTTCCGTTCACTTTCACTTGCTCAGTAACACGTGTATTTCCCCTAAGAGTAGATATGTGAAACAAGAAAATTGATCCTGCTTTTGGAACCATCTTTTCACATTGGTCATATGTTTCCACGATCAACATGTTCTTCGTTTCACCTACCACTTTGCCGCGAATGTTCTCTATAGAGGGATTAGTTGATTTAATCACTTCTGTGAACAGTCCGATTAGTTCATGAAATATCAGGTTGTAAGTGGATATTTCCACTTCATATCTCCTTTAACTCATTCTGGACAGTCTTGACACGTGCAATGGTCCTTCTGAGCAATCCAATTCTTCCTGGATTATCAGGGGCACCACCAGCAGAAGTTAGAGCCCGCTCACGTATAAGCTCAGCCTTCAACTTTTCAAGCTCGTCCATTCTTTCATTAGGGCTCATGTCCCTTATTTCATTCATACGCAGGATGGCCATTATTAACCCTCCCTGTGAATACGGGCTATTGGATGCCAGTAGTCATGCCCTGCATGCTTGTGCTGCCAGACACCATCGATCTCCCTGCGTTCTTCGTTCTCAAGAACCTCGGTAGACTCTGGGGCGGCGGCTGAAGAAGATTCAGTCTCAGATA
>MVQW01000078.1 GCA_002067265.1 Methanomethylovorans sp. PtaU1.Bin073
ACCTGTTATTACAGACTCTTTTGAAAAGAGTGACGCTATTGCACCAGCCAGGAAAAAGGCCGGAATCAGACATAGTAGTACATGCAATGCCAGGTATTCCTGCACAGATTGCAGGCCAACGTTTAGCAGATGTATAAGATACTCTTGAGCCATGTATTTCAAATATATTTGAATTGTAGTATTTAAAGTATGGTGCTTCAAAATGATTTGAAACCTTTTGATAAACAGAAGAAACTAAAGAAACATGAGTATTCGAAATAATTCAAAAAAAAAAAAATCACTACAGAATATAGCCTTTGATCATTGATTAAATGATCACTGTTTATGATCCATCTTGCCAGAAAAAGCACCTTTCTCCAGCAATTTACAGATAGCTACAGCCCCATTCAGCTTTTCTGATAATTGGCGCATAGATTGCGCATTGTCTACGAATTTTCCATTATAGACTATTTCTTTTATGTATTCCAGTATCTCTTCAGGAGATGTGGAATAATCAAGACAATACCCTACTCCATTTTGTTCTATTGCCAAAGCGTTGTTCTGCTGCTCTATATGATCTATGTCAGGAAAGGACAGCACAGGAATACCAAAACTCAGGGCTTCCATCAAAGTGCTATGCCCTCCCGGCACAATGAGAACTTCAGAAGCTTTGATACAAGGGAATTGGTCATTTATGAACTGTAGCATCTTCACGTTGTGAGGCAGATCTGTAAATTTATCAGAGTCTACACTCGGACCTGTAAGAAGAGTATAATGTATCTCAGGAGACATTTCAGCAGCCCTGATGACCTTGAGAAAAAGAGGAGCCCTGTAACCAAAACCACCTACTGTTGAAAGTACATGAGGATGATGCACCTGAGCTGGTATAACTTCCCCATAAGCCTTACCAACCACAGGTCCGCTATAAAATACCTTTTTCTTCATTTTGTCGCTGAAACTAATATTTTTCCTGCATATAGTATAAGGCATAGGATAATCAGGAATAATAATGCCATCAACTATCTTGAAAACTCTTGAATAGAATTTTTGCACGACCTTAGCAAGGAATTTGCCAGAAATACCTCTATCCATGAAGAACTCTTCCATGTTGGACTGATTCATTACAAGATAGGATGGTTTTTTCATAAGCTTTGAAGCCAAAATACCAGTAAAATAACCATCTGAAACTACCACATCGGGATGAAACTTTTTAATGAGCTTTTTTATGTTGAGAATCCCAAAGAAACTGCCCTTTTTTATGGTTTTGAGGATGGAAGATTTAAGATCAAGAGTTCCAGCATTCCCCACAAGAGTGATCTCAGAGGGAATAGCAGTTACAGCATAACCCTTTCTTTCTATTAGCTCCTGAGAATATCCATAAGCTCCAAAGTGAACTTCATGACCTGCAGATACAAGTTCTTTTGCAAGAGCAATGCAACGGCTTGTATGTCCAAGACCTTCACCACAAACGAGTATCAGAGTTCTCATAAAAAATCAGTGCATTTAAATCAATTAAGCATAAAATAATTGCGTCTGAAGAAAGTGAATTTGGAAGTAATAAGGAAAACAGTGTGTTAAAACTAAAAATAAAAGCTCATCACGTTTTCAATATCTGACACCAGAGATCTGTTAGAGAGAATATATAGTAGCACAGGTATACCTGACATAGAAAACTTCTGAATGAAACGCATTGTAAGATAATTTAGATGAGGATAGCAAGTGATCTTACCTGTCGAGATAAAATTGATAATTTTGTCTAAGGACCTTACGCCGGTGAAGAATTCATTCCCTTCCTGTTGATTCATACTAAAGACAAGTTCAACCCATGCAGCTAACTCTTTAGTTATATGCTTCCACACAGGATCGTCCATGACAAGGTAATAGTTCCCTTTAGAGATATTTGTGAAATACTCTCTGAAAGTATCACCTTCTGCCATAGTATAGACAGATCCGATGCTGCCTGTGTGGCTGTCAGTAGTAACAACCATGCCTTTACCCAAACTATGCGCTAGAGACATGGCAAAAAGATTCTTTTGCTTGAGGTCCTGCATATTATATTCAATAATAGGAAAATGCCTGGCAATTTCAGGAACAGAAAAAAGGTTTGGTTTTTCTCCCACTGCAAACCAGAAAGGATGATTGTACATATATGGAAGATCTTGCTCCTTAAGATAATCAATAAGCATGAAAATATCATGATTCTTTGTAGCTATAGATTTCATTTCTCTGAATTGAACTTTATCCAGTTCAAATACATTCATATGTATCGTATGACCTACATTCTCCATATCAGTAACTGATAACTCAACCCCTGGAACGAGCATGTCCCTTTTCCATCCCAGGATATCAAAGGCTTCTACTGTATCATGATCTGTAAAAGTAATGTAGTCCATTCCCCTTGAAACTGCCCTATTGAACAAAACTTCCGGGTGAACTGATTTACCCCCAGGAACATCATAGGAACAACTGGTATGCACGTGCAGATCAGCTCGTTTCCAACCTTCATCTAATTCAGTAGCTTTTTGCGAAGGAATGACTTTTTTAAGAGAGTATCGGATATCTTTGCTCAATGTCCACACACTCGAATAATTGATTATTATTCAGTGTTAAAATTGTTTCAATGCATAAATACCTAACCTTGTGAATTATTGCTTCCAAGAGAAGGTAAAAGAAAAAAGGATAAATTTACTTCTGTCATTCACCAATTTTAAAAATGATGAATTTCCATATTTTGTCTTAATAAATGCTCATAATCTTTTCTATCTCAGAAACCTGTGACCTTTTTGACAATGTGTAAAGGAAAAAAGGCAAACCGGATGTGGACAATTTCTGAATTGACCTCATTGTAAATAGGTTAACATTCGGATGTTCTGTTAGCTTTTCACTTAAGATCAGTTTTACAGCCCTGTCTAATAAATTGACACCTGTAGAAAATTCATGTTGGGATATCCTATCCATGTTGAAAACAAGTTCTATCCAGGCGCTAAGCTCTTGAGTAATATGTTTCCAGATAGGCCCATCCATGACAAGATAATAATTACCTTTACTGATATTCTTAAAATATTCTCTGAAATCATCACCTTTTGCCATTGTGTAGACAGCTCCGATACCACCGGTATGACTGTCTGTTGTAACTGCCATACCTTTTCTGAACCGGTGGGCAAGTGCCATGGAAAACAGATTCTTCTGTTTAAGGTCCTGCATGTTATATTCAATTACAGGAAAATGTTTT
>MVQW01000079.1 GCA_002067265.1 Methanomethylovorans sp. PtaU1.Bin073
AATGACAAGCCGGTTGACAACGTATTGGGGATGCTTGAATATCTTGATACGATACCAGCGGGAGAAACGGTCAGAGTACAGGCTTCAAAGGATATGATCAGCTCCACCTATGAGATCAAAGCAGGATCTGCTGAAGAAACTGTTAATGGAGTTCTTATCCAGGACATAGTATCTGATTCTCCGGCAGAGGTAGCAGGTTTACAGAAAGGCATGAGAATCATGCAAATGGACGATGTCCCTATGCGAACTGTTTATGATTTCAGAGCATTTATGAATACCACATCTAATGGCCAGTCTGTAAAACTCTTGCTTGCTGATAATACATCAAAAACATTTGAGGCAACAGTTCAGCTTGCATCCCACCCGGATGAAGGTGGACAGAAAGGGTTCTTGGGAGTGTATACAAGCCAGGATGAAGATGTGATGACCAGCCTTGGGATCACAGTGGGAGAATTCCCTGCTACATCATACCTTTCTTTGCTTAAGAGCATCCCGGAAATGCTCAAGGGAACAGTCGGGTGGATAATACTGCTTGGATTGCCTATTGTAGGATTTGCAGGAGAGGGATTCCCTGGATTTAGCGGTATGCTTGCTAATTTCTATGCACCTGCCGGATGGGCAGAACCACTGGGAATAGGACTATTCTGGATCGCTAATTCCCTGCTATGGATCGGATGGCTCAATTTCTATGTGGGGCTATTCAATTGCCTGCCTGCAGTACCTCTTGACGGAGGGCATATATTCAAAGATTACACAAAGGCCTTTATTTACTGGCTGACAAAGAACGAAGAACAGTCGCTTCGTCTGTCTTCAGCTGTAACTGCAACATTTGCAATGCTGATATTCATGTCCTTTGTGTTCATGGTATTCGGACCTTATATCGTGCATGGTTTCTGAAAAAGACTTTAGGATGTGGTGACACATGAAGCACACGTATTTCTGGCACATTGCAGTTGCCAAATACATCACATCCGTTTTTGTTGTTTTTTCACTATATTTGTCTGCTTTTATTTACCTTATGAGAATGGAAGGACAGTTTGAACATGCAAATATCATTAATGGTATTTATTGGCTGGTCTGCACCGTTACAACAGTGGGGTATGGAGATATTACTCTGTCTTCAGATGCAGGTAAATTATTTTCTGTGTTTGTTCAATTCACGGGTATTCCGCTTGTTTTTGGTCTTCTTTTTACATGGCTGCTTATTCCCTGGATGGAAAAAGCAGTAAGACCGGCCATTCCTTCAAAAGTATCCGAAAAATTGAACGATCATATAATAATATGTGGTTATAATAAAATTGTTGAAACACTGATAGAAGAGCTACAGGAAAAAGGCACTCCATATATTATCATCGAGGACGATGACAAACTCGTAAGGACACTTATAAAGAGAAATGTTGCATGCATTTTCGGCAGTGCTTCCGAAGAAACTACACTTAAGAATGCTCATATTGACACTGCACGCTTTCTGATAGTCAACGAATCAGATGAAATGAATGCTACTATTGTCCTCACTGCAAGGACAATGTGTGATGTAGATATAATAGCCATTGTAGAGAACGTGTCAAATGCCAAATATCTTAAATACGCCGGAGCTACCCGCGTACTGTCTCCTAAACAGCTTTTTGGAGATTTCATTGGCAGAAAGGCAGCTGATCCGTTTGTAGGAAAACTGACTGGTACCACCGAATTTTTCCAAGGTGTGAGTATTGTGGAATTACCGGTATATCCAAAAAGTTCCCTGATGGGAAAAACACTGCGCACTGCTTCGATCAGGGAAAGAACTGGTGCCAATGTGGTAGGTGTATGGAGCGGAGGCAAGCTTACATACGACATATCCCCCAATGAAAGGATAAGAGAGAATTCCGTATTACTTGCCATTGGTACTATGGACCAGCTCGCCAGGCTTAAAAAACTGACCCAGGGATATCAGGAGAATAATCACGGAGAATCAATATGAACAACGATAAAGGTCATCTTATCGTCCTTGGATATGGTGATGTGGGGAAAAGAATCGTTGAGATATTCAAAAGGAACAATCTGAATTTCCTGGTGGTAGATGCTCATAAAGAGATATTTGAAAAGGTGGATTTCAATTTTGTAGTGGGAAATGCGACTTCTGAAGATGTGCTGAAAGAAGCAAATGTTGAAAACGCTTCCACCATCATAATTTCCCTAAACGATGACAACGATGTAATATTCGCAACGCTCATAGCCAGAAACCTTAACCCTTCAGTGACAATAATGGCAAGGGCTAACTCCTACAGATCTATTGATAAAATATACAAAGCAGGTGCCGATTATGTTCCATCTATTTCCATTGTTGCAGGGCAGATGCTTGCAAGAATGACTTCTGAATGCATAAAGGATGCATGTTCCTTGGTGGACGAGGATATCAGGCTATACGAAGGGATAGATATTGAAAAACATCGCGTGCAAGATGGAGATCCACTTGCAGGGAAGTCTGTAAGAGAACTGGATATTCGGGCAAAGGCGGGATGCACAATAATAGGAATAGAAAGGAACAACAATGTTATCACGGATATCACCCCATCGCTTGTAATTCAATTAGGAGATGTGGTAGCTGTTGTTGGTGGTAAGGCAGAGATAGCTATGTTCAAGAAAAAGTACCTGAAGAATTAGGTCAATGATATCATGGATCCGCTGGTATTTGCAGTACTGGTATTCTTCTTGTCTGCCCTGTTCTCCATGATCGGCCTAGGAGGTGCGATAGTATATGTTCCTCTTTTTTATTGGTCAGGAATAGACTTGCTTAGTGCTATACCTATAGGCTTGTTGCTGAATACTGCAACATCTGCGTCTGCTGCCTTTACATATTTACGTAAAGGACTTGTAGAACTTAGGGTAGCTATCCCATTCCTTATTGTATCTATGATAGCTGCACCCATAGGTGCCTATTGTACAAATATAGTGCCCACCGATATACTGCTAGGGATATTCAGTATCATTATGGTACTTGTAGGAATAGAGATGTTGAAACCTCAAAAAGAGATTTTGATAGGCAGCCATGAACATCCTTTTTCTCTTCCCCTTATTTTGACCAGTGGGTTTATAGTGGGTTTTATCGGAGGGCTGCTGGGAATAGGCGGTGGTTCTCTGATAATGCCACTGCTTTTGTATTTAGGATATGCAGTAAAGAAATCTGCTGCTACCTCTGGAATTATTGTATTGTTCACTTCGCTTTCAGGGCTTATAGCGCACCTGAGTTCATGGAAGCCAGATATGCAGTTTGTGATCTATATCACAATTGCAGCTATTCTGGGAGCACAGGTAGGCTCTTATCTTATGCATGCAAGAATGAAGCCCGAAACTCTCAGGAAAATGATCGGGTTGGTACTATGGGGAATGGCTCTCAAAATGTTCTCTGGGCTTATCTGAGATCATCCGGATGGAAACCTTTAAGAATTTTATCGTTATCAGATGTTCCATAAACAAGAAGTGGGCTCGTAGGGTAGCCAGGATATCCTAATGGGCTTCGAAACAATCGTGAAGATACCCATTGACTCGCGTTCGAATCGCGGCGGGCCCGCCTAACTTTTTATTAAATTCCTGCAAAGAGGCAATTTTCCGCAAAAGAATACTTGGCCGCACTCGTCCTTTTTCTCAAATGTAAAAGCCAGAGGATGTATCTGTACTCCTTCTTCGACGGCATGGAGAAAAGCAGCGGCAAAATCCGGATCTATTTTCTCATGAGCCCAAAAACACTTTGCTTCCTGGCGGAAGATCAATACCAGCATTATGGCATTATCCCCTGCCTGTAAGGCTCTTATAAGTTCTTCAACGTGCCTTTTTCCACGGGTAGTAGGGGCATCGGGAAACATAGCTTTGCCATCTTCAGCAAATGTAGAACCTTTAACCTCAACCCATGTACTGCGCCCTGCTCCTTCAAGCAGGTAATCCAGCCTGCTTTCGCCAAATACTTGCTCCGGAGTGATATGTTCAATATCTCCCAGGCCTGATATTATTTGGTTCTCCAGAACCCAGTTGGAAATTTGCCTATGATATCCCGAATGAGTTAAAACAAAATTGTCTCCTACCTTTCCCCCAATAAGATCCCAACGCGTTTTTCTGCCCTTCCCATCAGCCTTTTTCAGAAGCACACGGTTTCCTGGATAGAGTATGTCCTCAAGCCTTCCAGGATCATGGATATGCACTTTTTCAGCTTTTGATCCCTGGGGAGTTATAATATCCACTATTCCCAGAAAACGGTTTGGTCTGCAAACCAAAATCCCTTCTGCGTCAAGAGGGATATCAAGCACATGCCTTTTATCGATCATCCGTTTATTTAAAAATAGATAAAAGTAGTCATGAATTCAAATATACCCATTGCCTATGAGCTGAATGCATCTTTTACTTTTTCAAATATACCTGAATGCTTACTATTTTTGGCGCTCTTTCTGTCAAGCTCATCGAATTTTCTGAGCAGTTCTTTCTGTTCTGAATTAAGGTTCTTTGGAGTTTGCACGATGACTCTGACAAGCTGATCGCCTTCGCCGCTTCCATGCAGATGTGGCATTCCCTTGCCTTTGAGCCTTAGAACGGAATGTGTCTGCGTCCCTGGTTTAATGTTCATTTTTACATTTCCATAAAGAGTCGGCACAAGCACCTCATCGCCTAAAGTCGCCTGCACAAATGAAATCGGCAATTCGTACAGGATATCATCGCCTACACGCTCGAAGGTCTTGTGGGGCTGCACATGAACCATGACATAAAGGTCACCTGCCGGCGCACCTGGACTTCCTGCTTCACCTTCTCCCCGGATCTTTAAACGCAAGCCATTATCGGCTCCTTTTGGCAGCTTTACGGAGAGCTTTTTTATTTTCTTGATCTTACCAGTACCTTTACATGCAGGACAGGGATCCTCTATTATCTGACCGTTCCCATGACATGTGTTACAGACAGTTGTACTCATAAAGCGGCCAAATGGTGTATTGCGTGCACTGGTTATCTGTCCACTGCCATGACATGTGGGACATGTTTTAGGGGTTGTACCTGCTTTTGCACCGGTACCTCCACAAGTCTCACAATTTTCCGCCCGTGGGACATTGATGGTAGTTTCCACACCTGTAGCTGCTTCTTCAAGAGATATGGATAGATCATAACGCAGGTCAGAACCCCTCATAGGGGCATTGCGTCTTCCTCTTCCACCACCGAAGATATCACCGGCAAATCCTCCAAAACCGCCTCCGAAGATTCCGGAAAGTATATCTCCCAGATCTTCAAAGCCTCTGAAGTCAGCACCACGGAAAATATCTTCCTGGGAATAACGCCCATCTATACCAGCGTGACCAAACTTATCATACTGGGCTCTTTTTTCCTCATCAGAGAGCACAGCATAAGCTTCAGAGATCTCCTTGAATTTTTCCTCGGCATCCGGAGCCTTATTTTTATCCGGATGGTATTGCATTGCAAGCTTCCTGTAGGCCTTTTTAATCTCGGCTTCAGTAGATTCCTTGGAAACCCCAAGGATCTCATAATAATCACGTGTAGTGGACATGAAAAACCCTGCGTGTCAGTATAAAATAAATAAAGTACGTTCAGATAGAACGTACCTTTGTACCTGAAACTGTTTAATTCTTGCCGTCATCAACGATTTCATAGTCTGCATCTACTACTTCCTCGCCGGAATCTGACTTGGCAGATGCACCGGCAGAAGCTCCTGCACCCGAAGCAGCTTCTTGCTGTGCTTTCTGGTACATAGCAGCTGAAACATCGTAGATTGCAGTCTGAAGAGCTTCTGTCTTGGACTTGATTTCCTCAATATCATCCTTCTGAAGAGCATCTTTCAGAGCAGAGATAGCACTTTCCACTTTTGACTTCTGGTCTGCAGTTACAGAATCACCTGCTTCCTTGAGGGTCTTCTCTGCTGCGTTGACAAGAGATTCACCAGTGTTCTTTACCTCAACCTGCTCCTTGCGCTTGCGATCCTCATCAGCATGGAGTTCCGCATCCTTTACCATCTTGTCGATCTCTTCATCAGAAAGACCGCCTGGTTTCTGGATGGATATGGACTGTTCCTTACCGGTACCCAGATCCTTCGCCCTCACGTGGAGGATACCATTTGCATCTATGTCAAATGTAACCTCTATCTGTGGAATTCCTCTTGGAGCAGGTGGAATCCCATCGAGGATGAAACGTCCCAGCGTCTTGTTAGCAGAGGCTATACCCCTTTCACCCTGCAAGACATGGATCTCCACAGATGGCTGGCTGTCAGCGGCCGTGGAGAATACCTGGCTCTTCCTCACAGGTATGGTAGTGTTACGCTCGATGAGCGGAGTTGCTACACCACCCAAAGTTTCAATACCAAGTGTAAGAGGTGTTACATCCAGGAGCAATACATCATGGACCTCTCCTCCAAGGACACCACCCTGAATTGCTGCACCTACTGCAACGGCTTCATCTGGATTGATGTTCTTGTACGGGTCCTTACCAGTCACCTTTTTGATAAGCTCAGTGACTGCAGGCATCCTTGTAGAACCTCCTACAAGAAGTACCCTGTCAATGTCCTTTGCTGTGAGCTTTGCATCTTTCATTGCCTGATTGACAGACACCAGAGTCTTATCTACCAGGTCAGCAGTCATTTTCTCGAACTGCGCCCTTGTAAGGTCGATGTCAATGTGCTTTGGCTGCCCGTTGGCATCTGCGGTGATGAACGGAAGGTTGATGTTAGTGGAAGGTATACCAGAAAGCTCGATCTTTGCCTTCTCAGCTGCATCCCTCAGACGCTGCAATGCTGCTCTGTCTTTAGATAGATCGATACCTTCGTTTTTCTTGAACTGCTCAACAAGATAATCTACTATCCTCTGGTCAAAGTCATCTCCACCAAGATGAGTGTCTCCACTGGTTGAAAGTACCTCGAATACCCCACCTCCAAGCTCAAGGATGGATACATCAAAGGTACCACCTCCAAGATCGTAGATAAGGATCTTGTGGTCTTCAGCCTCTTTATCAAGACCATAGGCAAGAGCTGCTGCAGTAGGCTCATTGATAATCCTCATTACTTCCAAACCTGCAATGGCACCTGCATCTTTGGTAGCCTGCCTCTGTGCATCATTGAAATAAGCGGGAACTGTAATAACAGCCTGTGTAATGGTTTCTCCAAGGTATGCTTCAGCATCTTCCTTCATTTTACGCAGGATCATGGCAGATATTTCCTGCGGAGTATAATCCTTTCCGCTGAGGGTTACTTTATATGATGCCTCTCCCATGTGCCTTTTGATAGAGTACACAGTATTATCTGCATTTGTGATCATCTGCCTCTTGGCAACCTGACCAACAAGTTTCTCACCCTTCTTGGAAAAACCTACGACAGAAGGTGTTGTTCTGCCTCCTTCTGCATTAGGGATGACAGTTGGCTCTCCACCTTCGATAACAGCCATACAGGAATTTGTGGTTCCAAGGTCAATACCCAATATCTTTGCCATAATATTACCTCTCAGATCATTATAAGATCATTATGTTGGAATTAAATATTTATGAGTTTGTTTATATAGTCGTCACGCAACACGGTGCAGCTTTACCTGCAACCCTTAATCTTTACCTGATGCTTCTGGAAGCCTTGACACAGTCACAGCGGCGGGCCTGAGAACCTTGGAGTGTAAATAAAATCCAGGTTTGCATACTCCAATAATGGTATTCTCTTCGTGATCGGGATGCTCAACATGCAGCATCGCCTCATGCTCATGGGGATTAAATTCTGCACCCATACATTCCATTTTCTGAAGACCTTCTTTTTCCAAAATGGAAACAAACTGCTTGAAAACCATCTCAACACCCTTTACCACGGAACCAACATCTTCTGTATTTTTAGCAGATTCCATGGCACGTTCAAAGTTATCATAAACTTCTATGAGTTCAAGCAGAAGGTTCTCTGATGCAAACTTACGAAACTCTTCCTTTTCCCTGACAGTACGCTTCCTGAAGTTATCAAACTCTGCGGTCAGACGTAAGAGCCTGTCCTTTAATTGTCCTATCTCTTCGTCTTTCATGCAAAGCTGCTCCTCCAGAGATGGCGCGCCATTTGTGACTGACACATCATCCTTCACATCATTCTCAGTTTTGGGTTTCATTTCATCAATATTTCCCAATCCTTCATCCATCTATACATTCCTCTTGTCTGTGTTCGGTTGTGCGTCTACAAATCTCATGATTGTTTGAGGTTCTATAAATACATTTCGATTGAGAAGATACAACCTAAAAAAGGTGTTTAGAAGTGCTGTACGTGTATCTTATGCTGCACAGCCTTTATAATGAGCATGCTTGAGATCATGCAGATAGCAAGGGCTGATATCATCGTATCCCACCCAATATCACCGACTCCCTTGACACCAAGATTCATAATAATATAAGAAACGCCGGTGAAAAAAGCAGTCACTGCAAAGGTCACAGCAAATGCAGCTATACTTCCACCTACAAGCGAACCCATATGATCAGCACCCCTGTTTTCAAAGAATACGGAAGCTGCAATGAATATAACAGCAAAGATCAGCAACATCACCGCAAAAGGAAGAGGAGTATTTTTTGTACCGAGTATTGTCATGATGCCCATAGCAATGCCTATCATGAACACCGCCATGGAGGTAGATATTGCTATGGCCTGCGCAAATGGATTTTCAGATAATAGTCCCATATTCGTCCCTTGGATAGCCAAGATGTGAATGATAGTATTTATTGATTATCGAATAATTATACTATTGTTCTTTCCTGCTCGTTAGTAATAAATCTAATAAAACGATTTTCAT
>MVQW01000080.1 GCA_002067265.1 Methanomethylovorans sp. PtaU1.Bin073
TAAATTCCTTGCCAGACGCTCATCTATCTCATCGGCAGTCTCGCGCACTACATCCAGACTTGAAGCCTTTATAAAGAAACCACCATAATCATCTGTTCCAAGTATCTGATTCATAGTGGATATTGGGATGAAGACCCGGATCTCAGGTTCCACACCCGTTTGCACAAAAGCAGTATTTGGATCCTGTATGATTCCTTTTACGATGAACCTTTGGGTAACTATACCCCCATCCTCTCTTCTGAATGTGATGTCAATGGGATTTTTCACAGATATCTTCTTATCGAATTTCTCGTAAGCAACCTCAGATCCTAGCACCGCTACATACTGATCCTTATCAGTAAGGAAAGTCCCTGCATCCATTTTTATATTGGACACTTCATCATAATCTTCTGTAACCCCCTGTATATCGATCTGCCTGGAAGTAGAAAGATAAGTAACTTTGGCCATCTGCTGGTTAATCGGAGAAACACCCACAACCCCAGGAGTATTTTTGATTACATCAAGCTCTTTATCAAAAAAGACATTCACTCCTTGGCTGTAGATAACAATGAAATTGGAACCTACAGCACCTATCTCATCATTGAAGAACTGATTGAAGCTCGCGCCAAGGGATACATTAGCGATCACAGCAGCTACACCGATAATGATCCCTAAAGTGGTCAAGGCAGATCTCATCTTTGAACTTGTGATACTGCCTATCGAGATATCAATAGATCTCCTGAGGCTTATCATTTACTGCCTCACTTTTGTTTTCTGCGTTTATACATGAAGTATCCGGCACCTGCAATGATGGCAACAAGGATCAGTACGAACACAGAACTGAAACCACTGGATTCTTCAACAGTTACCAGTTGCAAGTCCTTTACATCGATAACCTCTTCATGCTCATTAAGGCCATTCCTGTAGTTAGTAGTGATCTTGACTTTCTTAGGTGAAGTATCATCGGAAGATTCTGCCTCACCATAGATCTGTATAGTGAAGAGTTCATCCGGGTCCATAGAACCTACGAAATATTCAGCAGGGGAGAAAACCACACCATCCGCTTCCAGCTTGACGCTTACAGAGGATAAGCTGTTCGGATGGATATTAGCTACATCGAACTCCAGAGTTCCTTTCCCATTTTCCAGTTTAAGAGGTTTGGAAGGAACAATGCGTACTGATGAAGAGTCAACCTTCAAGGGAATACGCCAGTTGTTGTTATAGGAGTGGGAACTTCCTATTGTTGAAAAATCAAGGTAGTAAGTACCATCTGATATATTCTCATCAACTTCTATGTTGTAGGTAAGGGTCATGGATTCGCCTGGACCTAAAATGCCATTGCCATAGTATGCTTCAGTTACCACTGTTATCCCGTCAACTCCTTTAAGAGTAGCAGATTGTACCCGGGCATTTGTGTCAAAATCCTCGCCATCGATACTCACAGAGTATGCAGTTGCGCCGTTTTTAAGAGTAAATGCGATAGTGCCAATGTCCCCTGGCATGAAAACTTCAGGATCTTTTGAAGGATCGCCTTCCAGCTGAACATTACCTTTGCTTTCATAAGTCGCAGAACCTACAGTGATTTCAAAGGTTTCCTCTACCCATGCACCATTTTTTTCTTTCTGGTACTGTACATCAAAAGAAGCAACACCTTGTTTTGCATTTTCATCCACAAAAAGCCTGTATTTATGTACTGCCGCACTTTCAGGTCCTAGAATACCAATGTTTTCAATGGCGTTTGATTCTGAGTCAAGAGACAAAGGATACTCAGGGACCATTTTTAGGGAAAGGTCTTCGGATTTACCTGAACCTGTGTTCTCTACTTTAATCCAGACATCGACATATTGACCGATCTCTGCAGGCACAGGTTCATATTTAAGAACACTGACCGTCAAAGCAGAACCTGCCTCTGCAGATACGGTTCCCATTGAAAGAATGCATAAAATCAAGATTGAGCAAAAATACTTCAAAATCGTTCTGATAATACCACCGCCTAACTATTAAGTATCCCATCCTTCAGATGTACCACTCTGCCAGCATAGCTTGCAAGACCAGCATCATGAGTGATCATAATTATAGTTCTTCCTTTATTATTAAGTTCCCTGAAAAGATCCATAATTTCCGTTCCTGTCTTGCTATCAAGGTTCCCCGTAGGTTCATCCGCCAAGATAATAGAAGGATCATTAATAAGGGCCCGAGCTATAGCCACACGCTGTTGCTGTCCTCCGGATAGCTGGGAAGGACGATTATTAAACCGGTCTTCAAGCCCCATCAGCTTGACAAGTTCATTAGCCCTCTTGTTTGGTTCGACACCATTTTTTACATTAGCATAGGTAGGAAGCAGAATATTCTGTATCGCAGACAATCTAGGTACAAGATTAAAGTTCTGGAACACAAAACCTATCTCAAGACCCCTTAACCTTGCAAGTTCGGAGTCCGTAATTGTATTTATATCCTGACCCATGAGTATCACCTGACCGCAGGTAGGCCTATCAAGACAACCTACCATGTTCATGAGAGTGCTTTTCCCGGAGCCGGACGGACCCATTATGGCCAGGAACTCACCGGGATAAACTTTAAGATTGATGCTTTTAAGTATATTGATCTCCAGGTTACCTGCCCAGTAACTTTTACACAGGTCCCTCAATTCAATAATAGGAGAAACAATTTCTGTTCTTGTACCC
>MVQW01000081.1 GCA_002067265.1 Methanomethylovorans sp. PtaU1.Bin073
AACAAAAATAAATATTTATGTGGATGTAGTAGTGCATCCACAATTCTTGCAGTAGTAAACTACATTTGAGCCAATGACTTGTTTTTTCATAGGGGTTTGGCAAAAACTGCATAGTTTAACTTGTGTACTAACATTGTTTTTCAGAGATTCACCCTTAGATTGTTGCTCCTTAATGGAACATACATTTTTACTGCTGGCAAGCGACAAATTATTCCCCCCATAAATTATGGCATCTGAATTAGAAAGCGCTGTTTGGCATAAAATCCCAAAGCAGAGAGATTATACCCTGTTTTGAGAATATATAATGCACCATGCAATCTTTACTTCCTTTATTCCTAACTCCAATAAAGTAAGAAGTAATATTATTTAACAGCATTTGTACGTATATGAATGTGATTTATTTGTATATGATGACCAATATATATAGGCAGTGTTCTCAAACTAACTATTATGAGAGATATATTCAATAACTCATTACCGATAGATATATCAGTAATAAGATGTATTCAGGGGATACACCTATCTGGGGTTGTGGCCTAGCCCGGCATGGCGACGGGCTCCAGCGGATAGATGATGAACAACGGGTCTGCTGAGATTTGTCCGACGGGACTTATCTGTGAGGAGCCGTTGGAGCACTGATATGTGCTCAGAATGCTGAAGAAGCATTTGTTCGGAGAGACCCGTCGATCGTGAGTTCAAATCTCACCAACCCCACTTTTGATAATTCAATTAATTGCAATGGACATGTACCTTCTTACAAAAAGTATATACTATTTTTGCACCTTTACATAATACGATATCTATATACTTATCCAAATATATACAGGTTTATGAGGAAATGAGAATGCATAAAGGTGGAAGATGCCATGTTTGAAAACATAGTATCAAGAGATACAAATGAGAGCATTAAGTTCTTTGAAAATATGGCTCACAAATATTATATATGGTGCGATGGCATTTTTATAAGAAGTAATCCCAAGTTAAAAAAGAGGATATATTCTTCTCTGAATAACGGATTTTAATAGAGGTAACACCATGATAAGATCAGATCTTGACAGGGTACTAGTAGTTGATGATGAACCGGCTATCGTGGATCTCATGGAGCTTTATCTCAAATTAGATTATGAAATAATCCGAGCCTATAACGGCAAAGAGGCACTAGAGAAGGCAAGGTCTGAAAAACCTTCAGTGATAATCCTCGATGTAATGATGCCTGACATGAATGGATACGAGGTCTGTAAAGTATTGAAGACCTCGGTAGAAACTCAATTCATTCCTATAATAATGGTAACGGCACTTTCGGGCAAGGATGAGAAAATTAAAGGCCTTGAGTCAGGAGCAGATGAATTCCTAAGCAAGCCAGTGAACAGGCTTGAACTTGTAACACGCGTAAAATCCCTTACAAGAATAAAACACCTCCAAGACAGGATACTTGCAGAGCGTAATTATGCATACCAATGTATCGATGTAGCTGGAGTTATAATGTTAGTAGTGGATCGCGAACAAAAGATTAATCTTGTGAATCTTACAGGTAATGAATCCCTGGGTTATGATGAATTTGAACTTATTGGACAGAACATGTTCGATGTCTTGGTCTCGCCCGAAGACAAAGAGAAAGGAAAAGAGATCTTTACTAAGATAATATCAGGGAGTGAAGAAACCTCATCTTCTGTTGAAATAAAAATGCTAAAGAAAAACGGAGACCAGATGATCGTTAATTGGAGCTTTTCACCAATGTACGATAGTGAGGAGAATATTGAGGCATTGATATGTTCAGGAAAAGACATTACTGAACTGCGGATAAAAGATGAGCTTTTGCTAAGTTTGAAAGAAATAAAAGAAACGTTCTCCGATATGCTGCATCACGATTTGCTTGGCTCGGCTTCTAATATCCAAGAGTACGCAAAATTGCTGCTAGAACTGGAAACAAAGCCACAGAATGAAGTATACATCCAGAAAATAGTTCAAAACATATCAAATATGATCGAAACTCTGGAGAATGCATCTACATATTTGGAACGTCAGCTTGGCGAATAAATGAAATAGAATATTGGAAATGGTCTTTTAAAAGCTGAAAGTTAGCGAAAACATTTAAATCATATCATGTGCGTACTAATCACGTTTCATTCGGGAGGAATCCCGTAGGAATGTAGTCCGATAGGACTGAACCGTGAAACTTAAAATGAAACAGGTGAACATAATTGTCTAAATCATTTTACGGATATATAAGAGATGCATGGAAGAACCCTGATGCTACATATGTAAAGGACCTCAGGTGGGAGAGGCTTCAAGAATGGAGAGAACAGGGTTCCATCGTGAAAATAAGAAGACCTACACGTATAGACCGTGCAAGATCTCTTGGCTACAAGGCAAAGCAGGGAATAATCGTAGTCCGTGCAAAAGTAAGAAGAGGTAGCCGCAGAAACCAAAGATATGTTCGTGGAAGACGTAGCCACAACATGGGTAAGAACAAGACCACTGCAGGCAAGAGCATTCAGAGAATAGCTGAAGAGCGTGCATCCAGGAAATACCCCAACATGGAAGTTCTGAATTCCTATTGGGTAGGCGAAGATGGCAAGGCAAAGTGGTATGAAGTAATTCTGATAGACCCAAGCCACCCCGTGATCAAGAGCGATAGCAGCCTTAACTGGATCTGCAACAGCAGTCAGAAGAGACGTGCCTTCCGTGGAAAGACCAGCGCCGGTGTGAAAGGAAGAGGCATGGGTAAGCGCGGTACTGGTACTGAGAAGAACAGGCCCAGCATCAGGTCCAACATGAACAGGGGCAAGTGATCCATCATATCAGTTTTCGAGTGATATGTCACTCGACAGAGGAAAAATCCAGGGTAATGGATGCCCTGGGTTTGTTTTTAAGAAATATTGAGAGGGAAAAAGAGTCCCGGTCATTCGCAGATATAGTAGGTACTATAGAAGCTGAAGGACATTACGGGAATCCCATAACCATCTTCAGCGCACAGCTTACGCGTAAACGTGACACTATGTCCTTTGCTGAATTTGTTCACAGCAACATGACACCAGAAGACATTGAGACGCTCAGAGACGAAATGCCAGATAGATTAGATGATGATCAGGTGTTTCATCTGCGATTTGATAAACAAGAAGCTTATATGGGCCGTGTGAAGCTTGTATCATCTTCAGATGCAATTACTGCCAAAGTAAAGATAGAGACTTATCCAAAGGACAGAGAAACAGCTGGAAAGATAGTGGAGGAGTTGTTTGGTTGAAGCTTATTATGACCTCTGCATCCGTTTTATACCAGATGATGAGGCTTCAATTGAAAGGTTTACCTCCTTAGCTAAACATTTTGGATTTGTTGGAGCAGGCATAACAGAAGTAGCCAATAAAAGAAGTACACCATGCAGATACTTCAACATTTCTGGTTTTGATCTTGTGCATGGGATCGAAATATGTGAAGACAATCCTTCCAAATTACATTCACTGGCCAGCCGCTACTCTCGAAAGGCCGACATAGTAATTGCCCAAGGAGGAGCGGATAAGCTTAACCGATCGGCAATTGAAACCGCAGATATAGATATATTATCGTTGCCTCTTGGCATAAAAGAAGGCGGTTTTGATCATGTGATAGCAAAAGCTGCTGCTGACAGAGGGATAGCTTTAGAATTTGATGTAGGGCCTCTGATAAGATACAGAGGTGGAAAAAGAGTACATGCAATATCAGAACTTGAGCAGAGGCTCATGCTTGCAAGGAAATTTGAAGTGAATATGGTACTCACAAGCGCTGCAAGATCCATTTATGATATGAGAGGACCAAGAGAACTTGCAGCATTGGCAAGCTTATTTGGGATGACAAAAGAAGAAGCAATAAATTCCATGACAGCTACACCTACCACCATACTCAAACGAAAAAGAAGATCAAACAATTATATTATGGATGGTGTGGAACTCATAGAAGAGCAAATCTGCCCAGAAAACCAGGAGGAGTTTTGTTGAAAACACTTCCTCCAAGCTTGAGAGATAGGAAGCGTTATCTTGCAATAGAGATAATAGCAGAATATGATGTGTCAAGAGAAGAGCTTTTACGTGAGATCTTTGCGGCCATTGGATCACTTCTAGGAGATATAGGTTCTAGTGAGTGTGGATTAAGATTGTTGGATTATGATAAACAGAAAGGTATACTTCGTTGCTCCCACATGATGTCTGAAAAATCCCGTGCTGCCCTTGCCACGATAACCAGCATAGGTGGACAAAGAGCAATAGTGCACGTACTAGGCATTTCAGGAACAGTTAGGGGCGCGACACAAAAGTATATACAGTGTGCAGCCATAACAGAAACCGAGCACATTAATATATAAGTTATAACAATGTTCATAGAACAGAGCCGATGAAAAGACAATTTGATAATAGGAGATGATTAGATATGCAAATGACACCACAGATGGGTTACGATCGTGCCATCACAGTATTTAGTCCAGATGGAAGGCTCTTTCAAGTGGAATATGCAAGAGAAGCCGTGAAAAGAGGAACAACTGCGGCAGGCATCAAAGCAAAGGATGGCGTTGTACTTTTAGTAGATAAAAGGATTACCAGCAGACTTATAGAAGCTGAATCCATAGAAAAGATATTCCAGATCGACAGCCATATAGGCGTCGCGACTTCAGGATTAGTGGCTGATGCACGTTCACTCGTTGACAGAGCAAGAGTTGAAGCACAGATCAACAAAGTGTCCTATGATGAAAATATAGGTGTTGAAGTGCTTGCTAAGAAGATCTGTGACCACAAGCAGAGTTATACGCAGTATGGCGGAGTCAGACCTTACGGTACAGCACTTCTTATTGCGGGAGTAGACGACACCAGACCAAGACTGTTTGAAAGCGACCCAAGTGGAGCCTTGTTGGAATATAAAGCCACAGCTATCGGTGCCGGAAGGAACACTTTTATGGAAGTATTCGAAGCAGACTATCGCGGAGATTTAACCATAGATGAAGCTATAACACTTGGAATGACCGCTTTATATAAATCCACTGAAGGAAAGCTGGATGCTTCAACACTTGAAGTTGGAGTTGTTACAATGCAAGACCGCTCATTCCGCAAGCTTGCAGAAGAAGAAGTACAGCAATATGTAGCAAAAGTCATTGAAGAGCACAAGAGCGAAGTAAAAGAGGATACAGGCTCTGGTTCTGACAATGATGCCTCCAGTGAGTGAGAATACTCTATAACATTACATAACTCCGTGTAGAAAGAGGGGGTATAAGATGGTATCTCTTGATGAATCAGTTATTGCAAGGCTTAAGAAGGGTAAGAACCACTATGAAGTCTTTGTAGAACCAGAGGGAGCGCTGGCATTGAAAAAGGGAGATGATGTGAAGATAGAAGACATCATTGCAGTCGAATCCATTTTTTCTGATGCCAGCCAGGGAGAACATGCAGCTGAAACGGACCTGGTTAATGTTTTT
Organism: Methanomethylovorans sp. PtaU1.Bin073; assembly: GCA_002067265.1. The sequence goes on from MVQW01000081.1 coordinate 5,435, forward strand.
GGGACTTTGGACGCATTGATAGTTGCAAAGGAGATAATCTTACACGGAGAGCTACAGTTAACCAAAGAGCAAAGGAAACGCATCCTTGATGAGAAAACCAAACGTATAGTCAGCACAATTGCACAGAATGCAATAAATCCACAGACCAGGACTCCTCACCCACCTTCAAGAATAGAAAAGGCGATGGAAGAAGCAAAAGTACATATAGATCCTTTTAAACCCGTAGATGAACAAGTAATGATCGTAATGAAGGCTATCCGTCCGATCATACCTATACGTTTTGAAGAAGTTCAGATAGCAGTAAAGGTGCCAGGAGAATATGCACCGAAGTCATACGGAGAGATAGCAAGGTTTGGAACTTTGGTAAAGGAAGAATGGCAGCGCGATGGATCCTGGGTAGGCGTTATAAAAATGCCTGCAGGAATGCAGAACGATTTTTATGGTCTTGTGAACCATCTCACCAAGGGTGATGCTGAAACTAAACTTTTATAAGAGGCAAAAGAATGGATAGAGAAATTGTAGTTCCGGGTCAACTTCTTTCCGATAATACGAATGAATCGGGCTCCGGAACCTATGTAAAGGAGGGAAAAGTGTACTCTCTTCTTTATGGAGTGACTAATGTAAAGAACAGAATATCAGTAATTCCTTTTTCAGGAAAATACATTCCTTCCAGAAAGGATTTTGTTATAGGCACTGTTTTTGAGATAACCTCTTCCAACTGGATTTTTGATATTGGCTCTCCTTATGATGGCTTGTTGCATGTGTCAGAATATCCTAGACGTATAGAATCTTCCATGATGAAAGAAATACTGAATATAGGAGATTCGGCCATCCTTAGGATAAAAGATGTTGATGCTTCCATGAAGATAGAACTTACCCTTAGAGAGAAGGGGTTAAGGAAGATCAAAGGAGGAAGGCTGATAGAAGTGCCTTCTTCAAAAGTCCCTCGCGTAATCGGACACAATGGCTCTATGGTCTCGATGTTGAAGAAAGAGACAGCATGTGAAATATTTGTTGGCCAGAATGGAAGAATATGGATAAACGGCAAAGATGAGGATATGGATAAACTTTCAGAAGCTATCGATATAATCATTCGTGAATCCCATACATCTGGCCTGACAGACAAGATCAGCCAGTTCCTACAAGTGGAAAAAGGAACTGAGAAGGAGATCGAAGAGGATAAAGTAGAAGAAGATACCGATCTGGAAACTGCAGAGTCAGAAGATACTGAAGATGCAGAAGATGTAGATGAGACCAGCAGAAAGGTAGATCAGTTACTAGACACAGAGGAAAACTGAAATCTGCATAAGATCGGAAAAGTAAAGATTTGTGTATATTGGAGAATTTATTATGGCTAATAAACCTGAGAAGTTCATTGATGAGAACGGCCTGCGCCTGGATGGACGGGCAGTTGATGAAATTAGGCCCATGACCATCGAGATAGGAGTCTTATCAAGGGCTGACGGTTCATGTTATTTAGAATGGGGAAAGAACAAGATACTAGCAGCAGTATACGGTCCCAGAGAACTTCATCCCCGCAGAATGCAGAAACCCGATGAGGCAATCGTTAGATACAGATATAACATGGCTGCTTTTTCGGTAGAGGACAGAGCAAGGCCGGGCCCAAGCAGAAGAAGTATTGAGATATCAAAGGTCAGTAGAGATGCTTTTGCTCCCATAATCATGACAAAGTACTACCCAAGTGCAGTTATAGATGTGTTTGCAGAAGTGCTTCAAGCCGATGCAGGTACACGGACAGCGGCAATCAATGCTGCATCTATTGCACTTGCAGACGCAGGTATTCCAATGAAGGGCTTAATATCAGCATGTGCTGTAGGAAAAGTTGATGGTCAGCTTGTACTGGACCTTAACAAGGACGAAGACAATTATGGGAATGCAGACCTGCCAATTGCTATGACCCAGGATGGAGAGGTCTCTCTTCTTCAGATGGATGGAAACCTCACAAAGGAAGAATTCAAAAAGGCATTAGAAATGGCAAAAGAAGGCTGCAGACAAATTCTTGAAATGCAGAAAGAAGCCTTAAAAAAGAAGTTTGCCTCCAGTGAAGAAGTTGTAGAAAGCCTTGTAGAAGTAGAGGATGTAAAACTAGAAGAAATACAGGGCGAAATAGAAATCATTGAAGAAGACATAGAAGCATGTGACTTTGAAGATGAAGAAGGCATTGAAGTAATAGTAGTCAAAACAGAGGAACCAGAACCAGCTGAGGAGGTTTCTGAAGATGAATTCACAGAGTTCACCGACAATGAAGACTCCGAAATAGAAGAAACAGAGGATTCTGAATCTGAAGAAGAGAAGGTAGGTGAAAAATATGAGCAGTGAAGTAATGGCCTCACTGAAGAAGGATTACATCTACAACCTGATGCTCAAAGGCAAACGTGAAGATGGCCGTTCATTTGATGAGTATAGAAATATCACTATACAGACAAACGTGATAGACAAAGCAGAAGGTTCCGCAAAGGTATGCATTGGCGATACACAGGTTCTTGTAGGTGTAAAACTGCAAACCGGAGCTCCATTCCCCGATTCACCGGATGAAGGAGTAATTATCACAAACCTGGAGATGAATCCAATTGCATCACCCGACTTTGAGGCCGGACCTCCAAAAGAGGATGCAATTGAGATGGCGAGGGTTACAGACAGAGGGATCCGAGAATCAGGCGCAATTGATTTAAATAAGTTGTGTATTACGGAAGGAGAAGAAGTCTGGATCGTATTCATAGATATCCATATACTGAATGACGATGGCAATCTTCAGGATGCCTCATCCCTTGGCGCGATCGCTGCTCTCATGACTGCAAAGATCCCTGCCGAAAGAGAAGGCAAGGGAGAAGATATGATGATGCCAATCAGGGATGTGCCTGTAGGTATTACAGTGGTGGACATCGGCGGGGAATTGATGCTCGATCCTGGACTCGCAGAGCAAACCGTAGCAGATTCAAAATTGACTATAGCATCCAACCAAGATGGGTCGATCTCTGCAATGCAGAAAACAGGAGAAGGCATGCTAACATTCGAGCAACTATTGAAAGCAGTCGATATGGCATGTGCTAAAGCTGAAGAAATCAGAGGAAAATATCTGATGAATAACTGATGCTAATAGTCGCTTACATAAAGATAATTGCATACTGAAGATTAAGGAGAATGCTTATGGCAAAAAAATATTCAAGGAAAGGACGTGTGACCAGATCTGCAGGGAGATTTGGTGTGAGATATGGTAGGAAAGATCGCAAACTTGTTGCTGACCTAGAAGAAAAAATGCATATGCCCCACACATGTACAAAATGTGCCCGCCCTGCTGTAAGAAGAATAGGTACAGGCATCTGGCAGTGTAAAAAGTGTGGCTACACTTTTGCCGGTGGAACATTTTTGCCTCAGACACCTGTGGGCCTTACAGTTGCACGTTCCGTAAAGAAGGCAACAGAAGTCTTACAGTGAGTGATAACTACTATGGGATACAAGTGCACGCGTTGCAAAAAAGTGGTAGAGATAAATTATAGGGCATTGGGTATACGCTGTGACTATTGTGGTCACCGTATACTTGTCAAAGAGAGACCCACCTCTATCAAAAAAATAAAGGCTGAGTAAGAAGTATGCTTATTACTTCTTCTCGTAAACCTTCAGTAAATACCAGGGTTCTTTGTAAAGATCTTGCCTATTTTTTTCATTGTGAGTCTATAAACCGCGGCAAGATGGGGATGAAAGAAACTCTTTCTCTGGTAGAAGAGGGTTCAGGCCCATTATTGATCATAAACGAGTATCATGGAAACCCTGGGGCTTTATTATTCTATGCACCCGATGGAAGAGAGCTGCTATCCATAAGGATCAGCGTAACATTTGGAAGCAGGGTAATAAAAAATAAGACATATTCTGAAACTCCTGTTGCAACTGGCAATGGAGAGATTGCATCAATACTGGCAAAGATACTATCAATAGACCTTGTAGAAAAGCCATCATCACCTCTCGTTCTAGAAATATCAAATGATGACCTTAGCTTTCTTTACAATGGGCAATGTCTGTTAAAATTGAATATTA